>JASEFU010000003.1:0-268529 GCA_030018455.1 Dehalococcoidia bacterium | reverse complement strand
CGGCACGGCGGGCAAGATGCCCGCCCCACGGGGAAAGCTGTGGCCGCAAGCGACTTTCGTAGTGGCCCGACTTCGCGGCGGGCAAGCCTGTCTGCCGGTAGGCGGGGCCGCCCTATTGGACGTTGGACGGTGGCGGGCGTTTGGGGATGCGCTTGCGGCGCATGCGCGCGAGGCCCTTCAGGTCCTCCATCACCGTCTTGCGGATGTTCACCCGCGTATCCGGGTCCTCCACCCAGCGGACGGGTATTTCCTTCACCCGGTAGCCGCCCTTCTGAGCCAGCAGAAGCAGCTCCGTATCGAAGAACCACTCCTCGTTCTCGATAAGCGGCACCAGCTCCTGCGCCGCTTGTCGGGAGACGGCCTTGAAGCCGCACTGCGAATCGGAGACGCGGGTGAAGAAGAGCGCGCGGATGAGGAGATTATAGCCGCGGGAGATGAACTCGCGGCGGAGCGAGCGCGTCGTCTGCGCCCCCTTCGCCAGGCGGGAGCCGGTCGCCACGTCGTACCCCTCATCGGCGATGGCGGCGACAAGCGGCGGGAAGTAAGCCAGATCAGTCGAGAGATCGACGTCCATGTACGTGAGCACGTCGGCGTCGCTGCCCAGCCAGGCGGCGCGGAGGGCGCGGCCGCGTCCCTTCTGTGGGATGTGCAGCGGCGACACGTCGGGGTACTGTTCGGCGAGGCGCTGGGCGACGGCGAGGGTGCCGTCGGTCGAAGCGTTGTCGGCGATGACGATGCGCCACCTGTGGGGCAGGTTGGCGGCGAGGAACTCGCGCAGCGTCGTCACGCTCTTCTCAAGAACGTGTTCCTCGTTGTAGACCGGGACTACGACGTCGACTCTCGCCACGCTCTGCCTCCCGGGCTAGCCGGCGCCCAGAGTATCGCGCAGCAGGCGCGCCAGCAGCAAGGGGTCGCTTGCGATGACGCTCGCCGCGTACAGCTCCATCGCCCCGATATCGCTCGTCCGGCTGTTGAGGTCGCCGCGGTCGACGAGACGGATTATGATCGGAAAGTCACTCCAGTCTTCTTCTGCCGGCGCGAGCGGCGGCATGTGGACGGCGAGGTTGAACGAGGCGACGCCCAGGCGGTCGCGGTAGCAGGCGAGCACGTCGTAAAGGACGTCGACGAGCGCGGCGTCGAGTCGCGGGGCGATGAGAAGGACCTCGTTCTCCTTCGTCGGCGCCAGGTTTGCCAGTACGCGGGCTCCCGTTTTCTCGAACGCTGCTCCTACAGCCTGGTGCGCATGATAGAGGTCGTCGAAGTACTCGGCGTTGTGCCGTTCGCGGTACGCCAGCGCCGCCCGCCGCGCGCGCTCGACGGCTGGATAGTGCATGCCGCGTCCCAGCATCACCTGGGCGTGGCCGTGGGCCAGCGAAGCGCCGGCGCGCCAGAGGCAGTTCCACATGAAGAGGAAGTACTTCGCCTCCGGCTCCGTCTCGCGCGCCTTCTGGGCCCAGCGCAGCCCCGTGTCGACGTAGTCGTGCAGCATCTCGCGGGTGAAGCTCAGGGGGTTGCGTTCCTTAAAGATGACGAGGGCGTGGAAGCCGTCGAACTTTGCGACGTTGGAGCCGGTGACGCAGAAGCGTCCCTCCACCCTGCCGAACTCATCGGCGGGCGTCATCGAGTAGGGGTCTTCGAGCGGGTCTTCTGTTGCCGGGCCGAACTCAGCATCGAGATCGATGGCAGAGGCGTTGCGGTCGACGATGTGGGGGCGGCGGGAGCGCAGCGGGTTGAAGAGGGCGCCGTGGCCGGTCACGAGGTCCGTGACGTGAACGATCGTTTGCTCCAGCGTAGCCTCGACGCTGCCGAAATAGCGCTCGATCCAGGGCCGCATCTGTTCCGGCGGGACGATGCGCCCCTTCGTGACGTCGACGCGGAATATGCGCTCGAAGCGCTCCCTCTCGCTTGCAGGAAGTCGCCGGACCGTTTCGGGCAGTCCGGCGATTCCCTGATCGATGGGCCGGTTATGAGAAGGGGGCATTTCTAGTGTTTGAAGTGCCTGACGCCCGTGAACACCATTGCCATGTTGTTGGCGTCCGCGGCGGCGATGACCTCCTTGTCGCGTATCGAGCCGCCGGGTTCCATTGCCGCGGTGATCCCGGCGGCGGCAGCGGCCTCGATGCCGTCGGGGAAGGGGAAGAAGGCGTCGGAGGCAAGCACGGCGCCCTTCGCCTTGTCGCCGGCGGCGCGCGCCGCAAGGAAGACGCTGGTGACGCGGTTGGGCTGGCCGGCGCCCATGCCGACGAGCGCCTTGTCTTTCACGAATACGATGGCGTTCGACTTGATGTGCTTGACGACCCGCCAGCCGAAGCAGAGGTCGGACATCTCCTGCGAGGTGGGCTCTCGCTTCGTGACTACCTTCAGCTCCATCTGCTCGTCGGGGAGGGCGTCGCGCTCCTGGACCAGGAGCCCGCCGACGACTCGGTGCATGTTCAACGAGTCTGCCATCTTCGGCGGCTGAGCGCGCAAAATGCGCATGTCCCGCTTCTTCTTCAGCAGCTCGAGGGCGTCCTCGTCGTAGTCGGGGGCGATCATCACCTCGTAGAACGTGTCGCCGGTCTCTCTGGCGACGGCGAGCGTCACCTTGCGGTTGATGGCGACGATGCCGCCGAACGCGGAGACGGGGTCGCCGGCGAAGGCGCGCCTGTAGGCCTCGGCGAGGTCGCGGTTGCTGGCGAGGCCGCAGGTGTTCATGTGCTTGACGATGGCGATTGTCGGCTCGTCGAAGTCGCAGGCGGCGTTCCAGGCGGCGTCGCCGTCGAGGATGTTGTTATAGGAAAGCTCCTTGCCGTGAAGCTGGACAGCGGTGGCGAGGCCGCCCGGCTGCGGGTTGCGTATGTTCTCTTCGGCGTAGAAGGCGCCCTTCTGGTGGGGGTTCTCGCCGTAGCGGGTGTCGAAGAGCTTGCGCAGGCCGATGGTCATGTCGGTGGGAAGGATATCCGCGGGGTCGCGCAGGTACTGGGCGATTGCGGTGTCGTAGAGGGCGACGTGCTGGAACGCCTTTTGCGCGAGGCGCTGCCGCTGTTCCATGGAGACGCCGCCCTTTTCGAGCATCTCGAGGACGGGCGCGTAGTCCGCGGGGTCGACGACGACGATGACGTGGGGGAAGTTCTTGGCGGCGGCGCGGAGCATCGTCGGCCCGCCGATGTCGATGTTTTCGAGCGCGTCCTGGAGGGTGACGTTGGGCTTCGTGACTGTCTGAACGAATGGGTAGAGGTTGACGCAAACGAGGTCGATAGCGGTGATGCCTTGGCGCTGCAACTCCTCGACGTGCGCCGGAACGTCGCGGCGGGCGAGGATGCCGCCGTGGACGGCGGGGTGCAGCGTCTTGACGCGGCCGTCGAGGATGGCGGGGAAGCCGGTGATGTCGGAGACGGACTTAACGGTTATGCCGGCCTTTTCGATGGCGTCGTGGGTGCCGCCGGTGGAGTAGATATCGACGCCCAGGCGCGAGAGGCCGCGTGCGAAATCAATGAGTCCTGCCTTATCGGATACACTCAGTATTGCCCTCATAGGCTGCATCCTCCTATTGTTCTTGCCGTTTCTTCTTCTTGCCAGGGCTGCGCTCTTCGCTTACAAATCGCACCAACTCCTCCCAGTCGATGCGACCATCAGGAAAACAGAAGTCTTCCATGAATTCTCTTGTGAAACGGTTAGCCAGCATGTCCCACTCCGGCTGATACTTTTCTTTGTGCAGTTTTGGCGCGTCTTTCATCAGGCGGATGAGCTTCAGATAGAAATCAGGGTCACCCGTCATCTCTGCCCAAAAGGCCTGGCCAGACCGGTCGCGGTAAACGCGCTCTGTTGTCGGCTCCGTCTTGGCGCGGCCGTAACCGTGTCCGAGCAGCGCGTCAAATTGTTTGTGTAGCTTGTAGAGCCGGTTTCTGACCTCGGAAAACTCCTGGGACTGGCGTTTCTTTTGCGATGCGTTGAAGATATTTGGACCTGACTTGACGGCGACAGCCAAGATGCGATCCATGGTCTCTACCACGAAGTCAACTCCTGCGCCGTCCGAAGTCTTGCCTCCTGCCGCAATTCTGGCAATCGGCTCGAAAAACGCATCGCCGAACATCGTCTCGTCTGAAGCCCCGACATAAGCGACGAGAACTTGCTCCACAATATCGGCGGCCTTCTCAGTACCGAGCGCCTTGAAGAGATACGGGTTCTTCCTAGCGATTATGTGTCTCAGCCGCAACCGCTGGAGCCTTTGCAGACGGCGGGTATAGAAGTCCTCAAGGCAGTGTTCGATCAGTGCTTCAAGTTCGGCTGCGTCCATTTCCTCTTCTTATGTGCGTTACGAGCTTCCGCCGCGCATTAATCGCCTCATCGGCCAGTCGGCAATATTCCTCCTTCAACTCAATTCCTACGTAGTGCCTATCCAGTTCGATGCACGCCAACGCTGTCGTCCCTGAACCGATGAACGGGTCGAGCACCACGTCCCCGGGCTCCGTAAACAGCTTAATGAACCAGGACGGCAGGGAAATAGGGAAGGCGGCGCTATGATTTCGGTTAGAGCACTCCGTCGCCAGATGGAGCACATTCGTGGGGTATACAAGCTCTTTACCGACCCAATTGGAGACATTCTTTCCGAAACCGCTTAGCACCCGGGACTCGTCCCGGATTCGGTCCGTGTCGCTAAGGTTCTGCAGCCGCTTCTCAGCCCAGTCCCCCACGGGTACCATAACGGCCTCTTGGAACATCTTGAAGCGCTTTCGCTTGGTGAAGTGGAGACACCGCTCCCACGCATCGCGGAATCGGTTGGGCCATTTGCCAGGGTAACAGTTCTTCTTGTGCCAGATGTACTCCTCTGTCCACAGCCAGCCATGCTTTCGCATTGCCAGAATGAGTTCAAGCACGTACGTTTGGCGCTCGCCGTTCGCGACGCGCTCTTTGATGTTGAGGATGAAAGACCCATCAGGCTTCAAAACGCGTCTGAGTTCGGCAGAGATGGGCAGAAACCACTCGACATATTGCTTTATAGGTACGCCGCCATATGTTTTCCGCCGGTTATCTGCATACGGAGGCGAGGTGACGATCAGGTCGATGCACTCGCCGGGGAACGTCCGCAGAACGGCGAGGCACTCGCCGTGGATGATCTGATCCAGTGGAAAGGCTGACAGGCTCTTTGTCTCAACGGCCACAGGCGTCAACGGCTGTTGTCCCGCCAATACTCTGGCTCCCACCATAACAAGCCTCCAGCAAACATTTGTTCGTTGGAAGCTATTCTCTTACACGGAACCGGATAGAGTCAAGACGTCACACAAGGATTACTCGCTCGTCTTTCGCACGGATTACCTGGCCGACGAGCATGACCTCAGGCAGGAGGCTCTTCACCTCGTCGACATCGCCCGGGGCGCAGACCAGCACCATGCCCAGCCCCATATTGAAGACGCGGTACATCTCATCCTCAGCAACATTACCATTCCGCTGGATCAGGGTAAAGATGGGCGGCACGGGCCAGCTCCCGCGGCGGAACGACGCCGCCAGCCCTTCCGGCAGGATGCGCGGCACGTTGTCGATGAGGCCGCCGCCGGTGATGTGGGCGATTCCCCGCAGATATGGCAGCAGCGGCCTCACCTCGTGGTAGTACGAGCGGTGGGGGACGAGCAGCGCCTCCCCCAGCGTCAGGCCTAGCTCGGGGTAGGTGCGGTACAGCCGCTTGCGCTCCGTTTGGAGGTCGTCGCCCGTGCCGATGCGGAAAACGCGCCGGGCAAGCGAGTAGCCGTTCGTGTGCAGGCCGTTGGATGCGATGCCGAGGATGGCGTCGCCGTCTTTTATCCCCGCGCCGTTGATGACGCGGTCGCGCTCGACCACGCCAACGATGAAGCCGACAAGGTCGAACGCGTTCGGGCGGTAGACGTCCGGCATGTCGGCCGTCTCGCCGCCGATGAGGGCGCAGCCGGCGTCGCGGCAGGCGGCCGCCATCCCGCTGATAACTGCCACCTTCTCGTCTTCACCCAGGTCGGCGGCGGCGATGTAGTCGAGGAAGAAGAGGGGCTCGGCGCCGGCGGTAAGGATGTCGTTCACGCAGTGGTTCACGAGGTCGACGCCGACGGTGTCGTAGCGGCCGATGAGGGCGGCGAGGTTAAGCTTCGTGCCCACGCCGTCGGCGCTGGCGACGAGCACGGGGTCGCGGTAGCGGGCGAAGTGGAAGAGGGCGGCGAAGGGACCGACGCCGGAAAGGACCTCCGGCCTGGCTGTGGTGCGCGCCAGCTCAGCGATGCGGGCGGCGAGCGCCTTCCCCGCGTCGATGTCTACTCCGGCCTTAGAGTAGGTCCATTTTTCTTCGCGCTCTTCTGCCAAAGGGAAGAGAGTCCTTCAGTGAACTGGGCCGTGGCGCGCCGTGCGCCGCTAGGGCGACCCGGCGGTAATCGATTCGACCCACTCGAAGTCGTGGCGGTCGCGGGCGTCGGCGGGCGGCTCGAGCGCCAGCTTGTCCATCTGCATCGGCACGTCGAGTGGGTACGAGCCGGTGAAGCATGCGAGACAGAACGTGTCGCGCGGGAGGCCTACCGACTGCACAAGACCCTCGAGGCTGAGATAGCCGAGGGAGTCGGCGTCGATGTGCTCGCGGATTTCGGGCACCGTCTTCTGGGCGGCGATAAGCTCCCAGCGGGCCGCCATGTCCACACCGAAGAAGCAGGGGTGCGTGATCGGTGGCGCCGTGATGCGCATGTGGACTTCCCGCGCGCCCGCCTTGCGCAGCATCTGCACCACCCGCGGCGTCGTCGTGCCGCGCACGATGCTGTCGTCGACGACGACGACGCGCTTGCCCTTCAGTATCTCGGGCAGCGGGTTAAACTTGAGCTGGACGCCTATCTCGCGGATCCGCTGGTCGGGCATGATGAAGGTGCGGCCGACGTAGCGGTTCTTGACCACTCCTTCAACGAAGGGGATGCCTGACTCCTGCGAGTACCCGATGGCGGCGGCGATGGCGGAGTCCGGTATGCCCATGACGACGTCGGCATCGACGGGGTACTCGCGGGCAAGCTGGGCGCCCATTTCCATCCGCACGGGATAGAGGAGCTTGTCGCGTATCGTGCTGTCGGGGCGGGCGAAGTAGATGTACTCGAAAATGCAGAATGCGCTACCCCGCTCCTGGAGGGGGTGAAAGCTGGTGACGCCGTCGCCGTTGATGACGACGGCTTCCCCGGGCTCGATCTCCCTCAGGAAGGTGGCGCCCAGGTGGTCGAACGCGCAGCTTTCGGAGGCGACGGTCCAGCCGCCGTTGAATCGTCCGAGGCATAGGGGGCGCACGCCCAGCGGGTCGCGAACGGCGACGAGCTCCTCAGGGGTGAGCATAACGAGGCAATAAGCGCCCTGGATGCGCCGCATCATATGAGCGAGGCGCTCCTTCCAGGAGTGGCCGGGAGCATAGGCGATAACGCGGGCGATGACCTCGGAATCGGTTGCGGTAGCGAAGTCATGTCCTTCGTCCTCGAGATCGGAGCGGAGCAGGTCTGCGTTGACGAGGTTGCCGTTGTGAGCGAGGGCCATCTGGCCGCGGGGGCCTTGCATGCGGAACGGCTGGGCGTTCTTCAGGCGGCTGGAGCCGGTGGTGGAGTAGCGGTTGTGGCCGATAGCGAGGTGGCCCGGAAGATGTCGGAGGTCTTCCTCGTCGAACACCTGGGAGACAAGTCCCATCTCGACGTGGAGGTGAAGGTCGTGGCCGTCGGCGGTTGCTATGCCTGCGCTTTCCTGGCCCCTATGTTGCAGCGCATAGAGTCCGTAGAAGGCGACCCTTGCGACGTCCTCGCCGGGAGCGTACACACCGAAGACGCCGCAGGACTCCCGGGGACCAGACAGCACACGAACCTCCTGCGTTAAAGCGGTCGCATCCCCGTAAGGAAAACCATAAGCATAATAGTGCCGATAGTTAGGCGGCGCAAGGCGTTTTCCCCGGCAAAGCCGCAATAAAATTCTATCATCCGCGAAGAAAGGGGGTCAATCGGAACCGTCAACGGATGGGAACGGATAAACCGATGGCGCTCGGCTGAAGCGACGCCTGGCCGCAAGCGACCTTCGTGGTGGCTTGCGCGGCACCGGGGCTGCCTAGTCGTGTTCGTGGACGCTGGTCAGGCCGCGGGGCGAGAACGTGCAGTGAAGGGCGCTGGGGTCGCACTCCTCCGTTTCCATCTGGATCGTGCTGTGCTCGATAGCGAAGCGGCTGGAGAGAAGCTCGTTCACGCCTTCGAGGAGGAGGCACCCCTGGCTTATCGACTGGTTTTCCACCAGCAGGTGGCAGCTCAGGGCATGGATGCTGGGCGTTATCGACCACACGTGGAGGTCGTGGACGCCGAGCACCCCCGGTATCGCCTTCATCTCCCGCACCAGCTCGTCGACGTCGACGTGCGCAGGCGAAGCCTCGAGGAAGATTCCGGTCGCCTCGCGGAGTATCTGCACCGCGCCGACGAGGATGATCAGACCGATGAGGATGCTGACGGCGGGGTCTACCCAGAACCAGCCGAAGGCGACGATGGCTATGGCGGCGACGAGCACGCCCATGGAACCGAGGAGGTCGCCCAGAACGTGCAGGAAGGCGCTGCGCACGTTCAGACTGCGACGGCTTTCCTCGTGCAGAAGCCACGCAACGAGGAGGTTGACGGCGCCGCCGACAAGCGCCATCGAGAGGAGGAGGTTTCCCTGCACCTCCGGCGCCGCGCCTATGCGTCTCGCCGCCTCGATGAATATGAGCACGGCCACGACGACCACCGCCACCGCGTTCACCACCGCGACCAGTATGCCGACGCGGTGGTAGCCGAACGTCATGCGTCCGCTGGCGGCCCGCGCCGACTGGCGTACCGCGATCCAGCTCAGGCCGAGGGCGAACACGTCCATCAGCACGTGGCCGGCGTCGGAGAGGAGGGCGAGGCTGTTAGCGATGAAGCCGACAATCGTCTGGGCGGCGAGTATGACGACCGTAAGGAAAAGGGCAACCTGGAGGCTTCTCGCCGCCGGCGGGATTATGGGTACGTGCTCGGGGTTCATTATCGCGCCGCGCATGCGTCAGTCCTTTCGCAGACCGCGGTGCAGGAAACGGAGACGCAGGAGGTCCCAGAACACCTTTGCCGCCGTCTTGGGGTCCGCACGCAGGGTAGAGCCCTCCACGTGCTCCCAGCGCACCGGCACCTGTTTCGTCGTCATGCCGTAGCGCCGCGCCAGGTAGAGGACTTCAGTATCGAACACCCAGCCGGAGAGGCGCTGAGCGGAGAATATCTTCTGGGCGGCCTCATGGCGGAAGCCCTTCAGGGGGCACTGCGTGTCGTCGATATCGGGCAGGAGCAGCCGTTTGCGCAGGAAGGTAAACGCGCGTCCCAGCATGCGTCTCGAAAGGGGTTGTGAGCGGCGCATGTCATAGCCGCCGGGGTGGATGCGCGTGCCGATGGCGACATCCGCTTCCCGGAGGGCGTCGACTATCTTCTCGCAGTCCTCGAGGGGGCTGGCGAGATCGACGTCGGTGAAGATGACGTACTCTCCGCCGGCCGCCAGGCAGCCGGTCTTGACAGCGGCGCCCTTCCCCTGATTGTGGTGATGCGAGAGCAGGCGCAATCGCACGCTGTCGGGCATGGCGGCGGCCCAGCTCTGCGCCGTTTCGACCGTCGAGTCCGTGCTGCCGTCGTCGACGATGATGATCTCGCAGTCCTGGCCCTTCTCCAGAAGGAACTCAGACAGCTTGCGCAGCGAGGCTCCTAGCCGGCGCTCCTCGTTGTAGGCGGGCAACACAAGAGAAAGGTAGGGTCTGCCGGTCTCCCGCGCTTCTGCCTCCGTCATCTGGTCCTTCTTGGAAGGGCACATTTCCAATCGTGCCCTTCTATTTCAATTATAGGAATCATCGGCAGAGGGAGTCCACCCGGGCAACGTTGGGAAACCAGGCGCCACGAACAGTGACAGACTTCTCGCAATCTGCCGATTATGTCTCTGGAGGGAAGAAGTGGTGACGAAAACGAAAGTGTATGTCTACACCGAGGTGTATGACGAAGGCGAATGGCTGAGGGCCTTCTTCGAAGCGGCGCGGGCCGGGAACCAGTACGTGCCGGATACCGCCACCGTCGAAAGGATCCGCGAGAAGGTGTTCCGCTCTATCGCTCAGGAGTCGGTGCCCCTCGTCGCCTAGACGCCGCTGCCCTCCCGTCCGATCAGGCTCTCGGTGAACCACGCCGCCTGTCCCGGCGACTCCTCAACTCCCACGCTTATCGCCGCCAGATTCGTCGCCTTCAGCGCCAGCAGCCGCTCCTTTATCCTTCCGCAGAGCCACTCCGCCAGCCGCTCGGCTGTGCAATTGTCGATTGGCAGCGCAACAACGTCCGAATCGGGGAGGACATAGCGCCGGCCGCCGGTGCGAATCTCCCACTCCTGCCCCTGCTTCGACACCTGAAAGACGCTGCTCGGCTGCTGTAATATGAAACGGTGGTCCAGCTCGCGGCAGGCCTCGGCGACAAGCCGCCGTATCTCTCGGAAGTCGAACACCCACGATTCCGCCGAGAGGTCGCCTTCGAGAACGGCCGTGACGCGGTAATTGTGGCCGTGCAGGGGCTCCGCCTCGCCGCCCATCACCGTCATGTGGGACGCGGCAAAACGGAGATCGTCGCCTCTCACTTCGATTCTCCGTGTTGCGTTCATCTCTCAGCGCTCCCGGGCTCTGACTTCAGCCTGCCCCCATCGTATCGACGAGAACGGCCTGCCGCAAGCGCCGCCCGCGTGACAGCCGCCACAGCGCGACCGCAAGGAGAAGCGTCACGACGGCAAAGGCGGCGAGGGCGAGAAAGACCGACGACGTGCCCCAGCGGTCGGCGAGAAAGCCGGAGAACGTCGCGGCGGTGGAGCCCAGGCCGAAGCTGGCGAAGAAGGAGAGGCCGTAGCCGCGGCCGATCGCGCTGCCGGGGACGTACTCGGCGAGGAGCACGTTGTAGACCGGCTGGCTGCTGAAGTTGAAGAAGACGAAGAAGGCGCTCGCGGCAACAAGGAAGAGGCCGCCGGTGAAGCCCATCAGCAGGAGCGCGGGCACGAGGGTGAGCGCTATGAGGGGAGCCAGCCGCTCCAGCTCGACACGGTCGGAGAGGACGCCGCCGAGGAGCTGCCCGACGCCGCCGGTCAGCAGCGCCAGCGCCGTCAGGGAGCCGGCGATGGCGGCCTCGTCGATTCCGAGAAGGCGTATGTGGACCTCCTCCTCGATGAGGGTGGGCAAGAAGGTCATGCTGCCGCGGTAGATGAAGCCGTTGAGAAGGAAGGCGGCGAAGATGAGCGCCAGCGGCAAGAGCGGCACTTCCGCTGCCTTTGTCGAAGGCGGGGACGGCTCGGACTCGCCTTGGGCGCCCCGCCGGGGCAGCGGGAGGAACCGGATGAGGAATGCGACGGCCAGCGCGAGGATCGCGAGAAAGACGTAAGACCAGCGCCACCCGGCAGTGCTCGCGAAGGCGAGGGCCATCGCCGGCGCGACGGCGATGCCGACGTTCCCCGCCACGCCGTGATAGCCCAGCACGAGGCCGCGCCGCTCCGCCGCCTGCGCTATCAGGGACAGGGCGGCGGGATGATAGAGACCGATCGCCATCCCCAGGACGGCGACGAATATCCCAAGAACGAGCGGAGAGAAGGAGAAGGCAACCAGAAGCGAGGCCGCGGCGGCGCCCAGGAAGCAGATCCGCAGGACGCGCGGCGCGCCCAGCCGGTCGACGAGCAGGCCCGAGGGCAGCGCGCCTATGCCGAACGTGAGAGCGAGGGCGTTGGCAATGAGGCCGAGGACCAGCTTGTCGATGCCGAACTCGTCGCCGATTGTCAGCAGGAGGGCGGCGTAGGTCAGCTCGATCGCGTGCACGAGGGCGTGCGCGAGGGAGGTGACGGCGATGAGCGGGGCCTGGCGGCTATCGTTTCGCAAGCGCGTCCTCGCCGGAGAGATGCCTCAGTTTACCCGCTGAACGCCTGAATTCGCACGCCGACCCCGAGGGTTGTCCTCGTGCTCCCAAAGGGGCTCGCCCCTCTGCCGGGCCTGCCTGCCGGCAGGCAGGTGGGAAGATCGACGCTGATGTTGACGGCAGCGGCAGCGGCCGCCCCTGCGTGCCGCGGTCCGTCCTAGGTGGCGGGCCTGGGACCGACTGCTGGCGCCGATGTCCGGCGGACACTATCCTTATAATGAAGACGGCGGAAGGGGGTGCTATGGAGTTGCAGCCGCTCACCATCCGCGGGCGACGCTTCGAGTGGGGTAGCCGCACCTACCTTATGGCTATCCTCAACGTCACGCCCGATTCCTTCTCCGGCGACGGCATCGCCTATGACGTCGACGCCGCGCTCGCGCAGGCGAGACGCTTCGAGGAGGAAGGTGCGGACGTCATCGACGTGGGCGGCGAGTCGACGCGGCCCGGCTACGAGGGCGTAAGCGCCGACGAGGAGATGCGGCGCGTGCTCCCCGTCGTCGAGCGCGCGTCTGCGGCCGTCGCGCTTCCCATCAGCATCGACACCACGAAAGCGGCCGTGGCGGAGGCGGCGCTCGCGGCGGGCGCTCACCTCATCAACGATGTCTCCGGGCTTCAGGCCGACCCCGCGATGGCGGGGCTGGCCGCCCGCGCCGGCGTGCCTATCGTCATAATGCACAACCAGCGCGGCAAGCCGTTCCACGACGTCATCGGCGACATACTGGACGGCTTGAACGCGGGGATCGCGGTTGCTGAGGCGGCGGGCGTGCCGCGCGAGAAGATCATCATCGACCCCGGCTTCGGCTTCGGCTGGACGGTGGAGCAAAACCTGGAGATGCTCCGCCGCCTGCGCGAATTGAAGGCGCTGGGGCTGCCGCTGCTCGCCGGCACATCCCGTAAATCGACAATCGGCGCTGTGCTCGATTTGCCCGTCGAGGAGCGGCTGCTGGGCACCGCCGCCACCGTCGCGCTATCGATTGCGAACGGCGCCGACATGGTGCGCGTCCACGACGTGCGCGAGATGGTCCAGGTCTGCCGCATGACCGACGCCGTCGTGCGGGGATGGCAAGCGCCGTGAGCGGTTACACGGACGGCGGCGTGGAGGTACATCTGGGGCTGGGCTCGAATCTGGGGAACCGGGCCGCCAACCTGCGCATGGCGCTCGCTTTCGTCGAGCCGCTGGTGCGCATCGAGGCCGTATCGTCGCTCTACCGCGCGGCTCCCGTTGGGCCGATCGCGCAGCCCGATTTCTACAACGCAGTCTGCCGCGGACGCACCGGACTCGCTCCCGGGGCCTTGCTGCGATACCTGAAGAGCGTCGAGTTCGAGATCGGGCGTCGCTCCGCGTTGCGCTGGGGGCCGCGCGTCATCGACATCGATATCCTCCTCTACGGCGACCGGGCCGTCGAGTCGTCGGAGGTCGTCGTCCCGCACCCGGGGCTGGCCGAGCGGGCATTCGTGCTTGTGCCGCTGGCGGAGATATCGCCCGATGTCGTTCACCCCCTGCTCGGACGGTCGGCGGCGAAGCTGACGGCGGCGCTGAGCGAAGAGGCGCGGGCAACGGTGCGTCTGGTGGAAGGGCGGGGCTGGGAGCGGGCGGAGCGGCAGACGTAAGAAAGGGGCGCTCAGCGGCGCCCCCTCGAATCTCTCCGGTTGCGGCTACTCTTCCTCGACTTCCTGCTCGAGTTCTTCCATCTCCGGCGTCTCCGTCTCGGTCGTAAGCATGGTCCAGCCGACCCAGATCGTGAGGAGGTTCAGGGCGGCCATGGCGCCGAGGACAGGGAGGGCGAGCGCGAGATAGCTGCGCCGCGCGATCCCCCAGAGGAAGAGCATCATTTCGATGACGGAGACCGCGATTATGAGCAGGCCGAACGTCTGCGATCTTTCCATGATTGCCGTTACCTCCGAATCTGTGGTGATGGCAGGGAGCGATTGCCGGCGGAAGGGCGTTACTGGGCCTGCGCCCGTCTCAGCTCAGGGGGCAGCAGGTTCGGGATGCTTTCGTTGATCGGGTAAGTCTCGTCGCATTTAGCGCAGTGGAGGCTGCCCTCGATAACGTCGTCGCCCTCTTCCTTCTCGATGGTAAGGGTAAGGTCGCCCTTGCACATCGGGCAGGCCAGGATATCCATTAGGTCTTTGCGCACGCTTGTGCTCTCCTTGGGAGTAGGGCTAATTGTAAATTGGCCCCGCTTCTCCTGTCAACGAGTCGAATATGCGCCGGCGTTGCATTTGGCGGGAGAAAGGTGGCCCGATGGGAGGGCGCTCCGACTCCTCAGAGCCACCGGGTTGACTTGCGGCGGGGCTTCTGATAACATCATCGCAACCGATAATAAGGTCGAGGCTCAGGGATGGCGCGTTCAGACATGATGGCGATGGCCCGGCCCGAGCAAATCGGGCCTTAGACGGATCGTCGGACAGGTGCTGGCAGCCGGCAGATTCCAGCGCCGGCTGTTTTGTTTTAAAATGGGGATCGCCGTTATGTCATACGCAAAAGCCTTACGCTGCAAGGAATGCGGTCGCGAGTACGCCCTCGACCCTATTCACGTCTGCGATTTCTGCTTCGGACCCCTCGAAGTCCACTACGACGAGGAGGCCCAGCGCAAGATCGTCACCCGCCAGCGCATCGATAGCGGCCCGCCCACCCTCTGGCGCTACCGCGATTTCCTTCCCTGCGACGCCGACCGCGCCGTCGACCTGGGCGTCGGCATGACGCCCCTGCTGCGCGCGCGCAACCTCGGCGACGCCCTCGGGCTGCGCCACCTCTACCTGAAGAACGACTGCGTGAACCCAAGCTGGTCGTTCAAGGACCGCGTCGTCGCCGTGGCCAGCACGAAGGCGCTGGAGTTCGGCTTCGATACCATGGCCTGCGCCTCGACGGGCAACCTGGCGAACGCGGTGGCGGCCCATGCCGCGCGGGCGGGGATGAAGGCGTTCGTCTTCGTGCCCGCCGACCTGGAGTCGGGGAAGCTGCTCGGCTCGGCGATATACGGCGCAACGCTGGTCGCCGTCGACGGCACCTACGACGAGGTCAACCGCCTCTGCGCGGAACTGACCGACAGGTACAACTGGGCGTTCGTGAACATCAACGTCCGCCCGTACTACTCCGAGGGGAGCAAGACGCTGGCGTATGAGGTCGTCGAGCAGTTGGGGTGGCGCGTCCCCGATCACTGCGTCGTGCCGATGGCGAGCGGATCGCTCATCACGAAGATATGGAAGGGGCTGAACGAGATGGCGGGGCTCTGGCTCGTCGATAGCGTGCAGACCAAGGTGTCGGGGGCGCAGGCGGCGGGCTGCGCGCCCATCGTCGACGCCTGGGACGCGGGCACTCTCAACATTCGCCCCGTCAAGCCCAACACAATCGTCAGGTCGCTGGCGATCGGCAATCCCGCCGACGGCTATTACGCGCTGAAGGTGATGCATGAGAGCGGCGGCTCAGCGGTGTCGGCGACCGACGACGAGGTGGTCGACGCCATCAAGCTTCTCGCCGAGAGCGAAGGGATCTTCGCGGAGACGGCGGGCGGGACGACGGTCGCCGGGCTGAAAAAGCTGGCGGAATCGGGGCACATCGCGCCCGACGAGCTTGTCGTCGCCTTTATCACCGGCGCCGGCCTGAAGACGCAGGAAGCGGTCGTTGGTAAGATTGGGGAGACGGTGCACGTTCAGCCCAGCGTCGCCTCGTTTGAGCAGGCGGTGGGCGAGCGGGAGCAGCTCGTCACGTGAGGGAAGACGGCGGCTGGACGCCTTGCTGGCACAAGGTGAGGTGATTGAACATGGCCAAGCAGCGAGTTAAGTTCACTTTCCCCCAGGAGCTGATCACTCTCCCTATCATCTACGAACTGGGGAGGTGCTTTCCGCTCGTGACCAACATACGCCGCGCCGATGTTACGGAAGACCGCGGCTGGGTCATCCTCGAGCTGGAGGGCGAACTCGACCAGATCGAGCGCGGGCTGGAATGGGTCGCCTCCAGGGGGGTGCGCGTCGATCCCGTTCAGGGCGACGTGATCGAGGGCTAGGCGAGAGCGAGGCGCCGGCCGAGCTTCCGCCGTTCTCTTGTATACTAAGAGCAGAGGTTTGGGAGGAAGGAACGACGTGAGCGTCAACGTGAGGATACCTGTCTCTCTCAGGAGACTGACGAACAACGCAGACTCCGTTATCAGCGACGGCGGCACTATCGCCGAGTGCATTCAGTCCATCGACAGGCGGTTTCCGGGGCTCAAGGAGCGCCTGTGCGACGAGACGGGAGAGCTGCGTCGCTTTGTGAATGTATACGTCAACGGCGAAGATGTCCGCTTCCTTTCCGGCCTGCAAACGGCCCTGAAGGACGGGGACGAGGTGAGCATTGTGCCCGCGGTGGCGGGCGGCTGATGCTCGTTCGGACGAACAGATCGCGCCGCGCTGCAATCAGAGCGGTCGCTTCGCGTTTAACCTAGTAGGAGGAAGCATGGCGGTGGAGGTAAGCATACCCACGCCGTTCCGCAGGCTCACAGGCGGCAGGGCCCGCGTCCAGGGCGAGGGCGAGAACGTCGCGCAGCTTCTGGACGACCTCGAGCGGAGGTACCCCGGCTTCCGGGCCTGCATCTCGGACGCGGAAGGGCGGATGCCGCGCCACATCAAGATATATCTTAACGGACAGGAGATCGGCCCCGACGATGGCCTGCACACGCCTCTCCGCGACGGCGACACGCTCGCCATCATCCCCGCGACGGCCGGCGGTAGCGATGCGGGCCCGCTGCTGACTCCTGAGCAAAGGGAGCGGTACTCCCGCCACCTCGTGCTCCCGGACTGGGGCGAGGAAGGGCAGCGGAAATTAATGGAAGCGAAGGTGCTTGTGGTGGGGGCGGGCGGACTGGGCTCGCCCGTGCTGCTCTACCTCGCGGGCGCCGGCGTCGGCACCCTGGGCATCGTCGAGTTCGACGTCGTCGATGTCTCGAATCTGCCGCGCCAGATACTGCACCACACCCACGATGTCGGGCGCTCGAAGGCGACCTCGGCGAAAGAATCGATCGCCGACAACAACCCCGACGTCAAGACCCTCATTTACGAGACGCGCCTCACCTGCGAGAACGCGCTGGAGATCATCGCCGAGTACGACATCGTCGTCTCCGCTGTCGACAGCCTCGCCGTCCGTTACCTGATAAACGACGCTTGCGTGCTGCTATCGAAGCCGATGGTGGAGGCCAGCGTCCTCGCCTATGAGGGGCAGTGCACGGTGTTCCTCCCCGGCAAGGGATGCTATCGTTGTCTCTACCCGTCGCCTCCTCCCGCCGGCGTGATGCCCAGCCCGGCGGAAGCGGGCGTGCTCAACATACTGCCAGCGGTAATGGGCCCTATCCAGGCGATGGAAACGATAAAGCTGATACTCGGGACGGGCAGGCTGCTCAACGGCCGCCTTCTCCTGTTCGATGCCCTTTCGATGGAGTTCCGCGAGGTGCGCATCAGGCGCGACCCGCTCTGCGCCGTCTGCGGGGATGCGCCCACGATCAAGGAGCTCATCGATTACGACGAGTTCTGCGCCACCGCAGCCAAGAGGTAAGAAGTTGCGTCACTGCCGTCTTGTCGAGACTATAGGCAATACCCCTTTGGTTGAGCTGCCACGCCTGTCGCCGCGACCGGGCATCCGCTTCTTCGCCAAGCTGGAAGGCGTGAACCCCAGCGGCAGCCTGAAGGACCGCATTGCGCTGAAGATGATCGAGGAGGCGGAGAAGCGCGGCGAGCTCGTCCCCGGGAAGACGATAATCGAGGCGACGAGCGGCAACACCGGCATCTCCCTGGCGATGATCGCCCGCGTCAAGGGCTATCCTGTCAAAGTGATCATGCCCGACAACGTCAGCAAAGAGCGGACGCTGGTGATGAAAGCGTTCGGAGCGGAGGTCATCCTTACCGACGGCGCGAAGTACACCGACGGGGCGCTGGAACTGCTGGAAAAGCTCACCGCCGCGGACGGGTCCTACTTCTCCACAAGCCAGTTCAGCAACCCCGACAACCCGCTCGCCCACTACGAGACGACCGGCCCCGAGATCCTTCGCGATCTGCCGGAGGTCGACGTGTTCGTGGCCGGTACCGGCACCGGCGGCACCCTCGCCGGCGTCGGCCGCTTCCTGAAGGAAAGGCGTCCCCAGGCGAAGGTGATATGCGTCGAGCCGCCACCGGGCGACCTGGTGGAGGGGCTGCACTCCCTCGAAGGCTTCTTGCCCGAGGTGTTCGACATGGACGTGGTCGACCGGCGGGTGGTGATAGATTCCTCCACTGCCTTCGCTGCGGCCCGTGAGCTTGCCGAGACCGAAGGCATATTCGCCGGACCGTCATCGGGCGCGGTGCTGGCGGCGGCGCGCATCGTCGCCGACGAGTACGAGCGGGCGGACTTCGCGCTGCTTATGGGCGACGGTGGGTGGAAGTACCTTTCTACGGGGATGTGGGCGCCGCGTTTTCCCCAGGCGAAGTAGGGTGTTCAGGCTCAAGCGAAATCACGCGCGGCAGATCATCGCCCACGCCCGCGATGAGGCCCCCAACGAGTGCTGCGGCATCCTTGCGGGCAAAGACGGGCAGGTTCTGGAGCTGTACCGCGCCGTCAACGCCGAGAACAGCCCCTATCGCTACAGCATTGACCCCGGTGAGTTGTTCCGCATCTACACGGACGTGGAGTCGAAGGGATGGCAATTCCTCGCCATCTACCACTCGCACCCCGGCAGCGAGGCCTACCCCTCACGGACCGACATTGAGCTTGCGCAGTGGCGCGGCCCCGACGGCGCGGCGCCCCTCTGGCCCGACGTCTGTTACCTGATCGTCTCCCTCGCCGACCCGGCATCGCCCGTAATCCGCGCGTTCCACATCGAAGAGGGACGCGTTGTCGAAGACAGTATCCTACTGGAAGACTGACCCCGCGAAGTTTTCCTTGCCCACATAACTCTGCCCGCTAAAGGGTTCAACCCTCCCCGCCACCTGTCGATAATCCCTACGGAAGTTGACCTGAGGTGGCAGATGCCATTTTGAGCAGCGAGCTGTCCCCCAAGCCGAAGCCCCGTCGCGGACGGCGGCCGCGGAATTCGCGTCAGGACCTCGACCAGGTCCTCTCGTCGGCGGTCAGGCTTGCCCACACCCTTCTCAAGGGCGACATTGCCGCGGTAGCGCTCGCCGATGATGAGGGCTATCTCACTGTGCGCAGCCACGTGGGCCTGTCCCCGAAGTGTGTCGCGCGGTGGCGTGTTCACCGCAGCGTAGGACTGAACGCGAGAGCCTTCGCCAGCGGAAAGCCCTTCTTTTCCTCCGACACTCTCGCGGACGAGGCAAGAGACAGCGAGACCGTGCGCAACCTCCGCCTCCGCGGCCTCATGATGATGCCTCTCAAGTTGGAGAACGAGGTCGCGGGCTGGCTTGCGGTAGGCTTCCGCCACAAGCGTGAGTTTTCTGCCCAGGACATGGAACTCGTCGGTCTGCTGGCCGACCACGTTTCGCTTTCCATTCGCGCCACCGCCGTCGTTGAACGGGAACGCCGGCAGCGGAAGCGCTCCGACGCCCTGCTTCAGGTGACGTCGGCGCCGGCGCTCAGCCTCGACGTGAAACGAGTTCTCACAAAGCTGTGTCAGCTCGTTCTCAAGATGACGGTGGCCGAGCGTTGCGCCATCTGG
The DNA here is from genome assembly GCA_030018455.1 of Dehalococcoidia bacterium. NCBI lineage: Bacteria > Bacillati > Chloroflexota > Dehalococcoidia > Dehalococcoidia bacterium. The sequence continues at coordinate 248,998 of JASEFU010000003.1, read as the reverse complement.
GTCTTCAGCGAAGAAGAGCCCACGGTGGAAACGATTGTGGCAATGGGCGGCAAGAGCCCGGTGCTGTGGGAGCGATCGCAGGAGAACTATGATATCCCGATACCGAGAATTAACGGCGTTTCGTCCAGGCGGGTGCGCAAGCCCGTAATCGAAGAGCACGCTCCGGGCTCCGTCGCGGCGGAAGAGGGATGGGTCAACCTCTTCGACGTCAAGTCCATCGCGCAGTACCCTCTCTTCTATCGCGGCAGCACGATCGGGGTGCTGATTGCTTACACGTTCAGCGATTTTGTGCGCTTTCCGCAGGAGGAGATCGACACGCTTGCCGCTGTCGCCAGGCAGGCGGCGGTGATGATCGAAAACGCTCGCCTGTATGAGCAGGAGCAGCGGCAGCGAAAGCGCGCAGAGGCCCTGCTCGAGGTCGCGAGCTCGCCTTCCCTCAGTCTCAGCGTCCGCAAAGTCCTCATCAAGCTGTGCCAGTCGGTGCTCAACTTCACCGTCGCCGAGCGGTGCAGCATCTTCCTGTTCAACGAGGAGACTCATACTCTGGACCCCGTGATGTCGGCGGGCACGGAGGACCCGGACTTATGGGAGAAGTTCCGGGCCTCGGCCGGGCTCAAGATACCGGAGATCCGCGGCATCGGGGAGGCGATCTCGGCGCAGGAGCCCGTCATCGAAGAGCACGTCCCCGGCTCAGGCATTCTTCCCGATTTCTGGATCGATACCTTTGGTCTGAAATCGCTCGCGCTCTACCCCATCATCCATCGGGAAAAGACGGTCGGGATACTGGAAGTGGACTCATTCAGCAAGTTCGTGCGCTTTCCGCGCGCCGAGATCGAGACGCTGGCGGCCATCGCCAGGCAGGCGGCGATCATCATCGAGAACGCCCGCCTGTACGAGCAGGAGCAGCAGCAACGCCAGCGGACCGAGGCGCTGCTTGACGTGCTCAGCGCCGCTGCCTCTACCCTCAGCATGAAAAAGGTGCTGATCAAGGTGTGCCAGTCGGTGCTCAAGCTGACGGTCGCCGACCGGTGCAGCATACTTCTCACGGAAGAGGACGGCGTTACGCTGCGGCCCGTCATGTCCCTCGGCATTGAAGACCCGGAGATGTGGGAGAGATTCCGCAATCCTCCTCCGGGCGAGACGTCGCCCCTTTCGCCGGAGCACCGCCGTTTGCAGGAGGCCATCACCACCTGGGAGAAGCCGATCGTGCAGGAGGATGCGGCGGCCGCCGGTCTGCTATCGCGCTGGTGGGTCGAGACTTTCAACATAAAATCGCTGGCCCACTACCCGCTCCGTGTGAAAGACCGCACGATAGGGCTGCTGACCGTCGATTCGTTCCGTCAGTACGTGCATTTCCCGAAGGAAGAAATAGAGACGCTGGCGGCTATCGCCCGGCAGGTCGCGGTCATCATCGATAACGCGCGTCTGTATGAGCAGGAGCAGCAGCAGCGCAAGCGAGCGGAGACCCTGGTGGACGTTCTGGCGGCGGCGGCAGAGGACGCGAGCCTGAAGAGAGTGCTCGTCAAGATATGCCAGGCGGTCGTGAACCTGACCGTGGGCGACCGGTGCAGCATCTTCATCGTCGACAAAGAGGGGCGAAGGCTGCAACCGATGATGTCGCTCGGCATCGAAGACGCCGAGATGTGGGAGAAGTTCCGGAGCGCTTCCCCGGCGGCCTTGCGTCCACGTGAAGAGCAGCGAAGGGCGGAGGACATAGTCACCTGGGACAAGCCGTTCGTGGCCGAGAACGCGCTGGAGACTGCCGGCCTCAACCGCTGGTGGGTGGAGACCTTCAAAATCAAGTCGCTGGTGCGCTATCCGCTGCGCGTTAAGGACAGGACCATCGGCATGATGGTGGTCGACACCGTGCACGAGCACAAGTGCTTTCCTCGGGAGGAGATCGAGACCATCGCCGCCATCGCCAAGCAGGCCGCTATCATCATCGAGAACGCGCGTTTGCACGAGCAGTTGCAGGAGCAGGCAATAACGGACGCCTTGACCGGCCTTTACAACCACCGTCATATACATGAGCGGGTGGAGGAAGAGTTCGAGCGGGCGTCACGCAACAACCGGCCGTTCGCAGTGCTGATGATGGACCTGGACAACTTCAAGTTCTTCAACGATGCGCACGGCCATCAGACGGGCGACGAGGCGCTGAGATTCGCGGGGACGCAGATCAAGAACTCGCTGCGGGCCGCGGACATCGTGGGGCGCTACGGAGGGGACGAGTTCCTTGCCATTCTGCCCGAGACGAACCGGGCGGAGGCGGAGCAGGCGGCGGAGCGCATAATCTCCTCCCTGGCGGCAAACCCCTTTCCAGTCCCCAACTCGGTGGAACGGGTGCCGATGGACGTCAGCATCGGCATCGCCTGCTATCCTGTCGACGCCACCAACAGTCACGACCTGGTCGCGCTCGCTGACGCGGCGATGTACGAGGCGAAGCGCGTCGGCGGGGCGCGCGCCCTTCCCGCCTACGCCTACACCACTGAACCCGTTTCCCCGCACAGCGCCGGCTTTGAGCTGCTGCGCAATCTCCTCAGCGCGCTCGCGTACAAGGACCCCTACACCAAGCGACACTGCGAGGACAACGTGCGTTACACAGAGCGGCTGGCCGAGTACCTGAGCCTCGAACCCTCCGAAAGGGACTCCCTCAGGAAGGCCGCTCTCCTCCACGACGTGGGGAAGATCGCCGTGCCCGACAGCACCCTCCTGAAGCCGGGGCCGCTCAACGCGGAAGAATGGCAGGTCATGCGGCAGCACGTGGAGTTCGGCGAGACGATAGTGAAAGGAATCTCCCAGATCGCCGACGCCATCGAGCCCGTGGCCACGCACCACGAGCGGTACGATGGGACAGGTTATCCGCGCGGGCTGAAAGGAGAAGAGATACCGCTCCTCGGCCGCATCCTTGCGGTGGTCGATGCTTATTCGGCGATGACCCTTGACCGGCCCTACCGGAGGGCGCTGGACCACGAGCAGGCGCTGGCGGAGCTGAAGAAGGGCGCGGGAACGCAGTTCGACCCGCACATAGTCGAAGCCTTCCTCAGCGTCATCGAGGACATGAGGCAGGCGAGGGCGGCGTAGACCGCCCACAGTCCCGTACCTCCACGTTTATCGATGTGCCCTTTTAGAAGGCTGCACCCGTCAACGCTTTGATTTCGGGCAGGGCAGCGCGGGCCGCTTCTTCGCCCCGTCTCATGCACATCTGCAGGTGGAAGGGAGAGTTGGCGCTGATCCGGATGACGTCGGGCCTGATGGTAACGTCCGCTTTGTGCTCGCTGTGCGGCGGGTTAAGGAGGGTGAACAGCAGGAACACCGCGGCGGCAAAGTTTCCGGGCCCCATGCGCCGCGCCGCGCCGCTCAATTGCCGCAGCGCCGCCCGTCCGAAGGGGCGAAGCGGGGCCGGCAGATTGATCGACTCGCCGAGAACGACGTCGATGATGCGCGCCGCCCCCATTCCCGCGGCGACATCGACGGGCGCCTGTTCCCAGAACCCGCCGTCCACCAGGTAGCGGTCGCCCCAGCGCACAGGCTGTGCCATGAGGGGCACGGCGATGCTTGCCTGCACCGCCCGGAGCAGCGGCCCGCTCCTGATGACGACGCGCCGCCGCTCGAAGAGGTCGGAGGCGACGGCGGCAAAGGGAAGGCGAAGGTCGGAGAACGTGAGGTCTTTCAGCAGGCTGTGGAACCCGCGCCCGATAAGACTGGCCGCGTCCAACCGGAGGCGGTGGGCGAAAAAGGCCAAAACGTCGCGCGGCGTGGTGGCGAGAACGTCCTCCTCCATTCGCTCGATGGGGTAGCCGGCGAGCCAGGCGGCCCCGTAGGCCGCGCCGATGCTCGCGCCCGCCACGCAGTCGATGGGCACGCCGGCCTCCTGCAACACCTTCAAGACGCCGACGTGGGCCGTGCCCTTCGTCCCGCCGGCGCCGAGGGCCAGTCCTATGCTCGGCCTACCGTTCTGTCCGGATGTCACCGCTTACCCCCTGGTCTGCGGCCGCTTGCCTGGATGAGGCGCCGCTCAAGCCACCAGCCAGATGCCGAGTATGCAGAGCAGGGTCCCGAGGATGACCAGCAGATTGATCCTCTCGTGGAGGAAGATAACGGCGAGGGGGAGAGCGAAGAGCGGCAGCGTCGAGGTCAGGATCGCCGTCTTGCCCGCGCCCGCCTCCTGCACGGCGAACACGTAGGCAATGCTACCCAGGCCGATGCCGAGTATGCCGCCGGCCGCAGTCGCCGTTAACCCACGCCATCCGTATCCGTGCGGCAAGACCCCTTTTCTTAAATAATATGCTACGGGCATCAATGCCGCCGAGGTCGCGGCGACGCGGACGCCGGCGGCGGCTACGGGCCCCAGATCTCCGGAGCCTGCCCTTAGCCAAGTGGTGGAGATGGCCCAAGCCACGGAGGCGAGGAGTATCAGGAAAAGCCCTATCTGCCAACCCGGCCGACGGTGCGCAAAGGTGGGTTGGGTCTCCAAGAATTGTCTTTCCCGGGCCGATCCTCCACGAACGAGCAGTGAGACGCCGGCCACGATCAGCGCCGTGCCCAAGAGAACTCTCCAAGTTATCTCTTCGTCGAGCCAGAAGGCGGCGATGAGGAAAGTGAGGAGCGGGTAGACGCTTATAGAGATGGGCACGGCGAGGGCGGCGCCGATGATCGCGAGGCTGGCGAAGTAGAGGCTATCGCCGACGCCCATGGCGAGGACGCCCGAGCCCACCATGGCGATGGCCGTCGCGGCGTTCATGTCTCGCACTTCGTCCATGGCGCCGGTGGCAACAACGGCGGCGATAAGGAAGAGGGCGGCGAAGGCGCTGCGGAGGGCGTTCAGCCGGATGGCGCCGAGTTTTCGTGTCTCCGCCGTGAGCATGACGGTGCTCACGGCCCACAAAGCCGCCGCTGACAGGGCAGCGACTTCGCCCGGCACTACGGGCCCCGATCCAGGCGGCGATTTCCGCTCACAGGCGGCTCCCTCTCGAATGAGCGGCAGGGCGCTAGGGCTAGGCCACGAGCTCCGGCGTGGGAGCGGGCCGCCGTCGTTGCAGCAGGAAGACTGCCGCAAGCGCCACTACGGAGACGGCTATCACCGCAAGCGCGATGAGCTGGGCCATCACGAGGCCGAGGACTATCTCCTTGTCGAGGCGGAGGAAGCTGAGCCAGAACCGCATGAACGAGTAGAGGATGGCGTAAGTGAAGAAGAGAAGCCCCTCCCGCTTGAAGACGCGGAACTTCCAGAGGCCGAGCAGCAGGAGGAGTATGAGAAGATCACCGGCCACCTCGTACGCGGTGACGAAGTGCATCGGGCCGCGGAAGAAGCTCAGACTGTTGACGTGCGTGTATTCGACGGCGAAGGGCAGGCTGCTCGGTTCGGCGTAGATGTCGCCGGCGATGACGCAACCCACGCGGCCGATGGCCTGGCCGAGGATCATGCCGAAAGCGGCGGCATCCAGTCCTCGGAAGATGGGCATCTTCTTCCACAAGCCGTATATGAGGGCGGCGCCGACGCCGAAGACGAGCGACCCGTAAAGCGAGATGCCCCCCTCGTTGATGCGGAACACGTCGAGGGGGCTGTCCGAGAAATTGCTCCAGTTCTCGGCGACGTGCAGCACGCGGGCGCCAACAATGCCGGCGGGAACGGCGATGAGGGCGATGGTGTATGCGTCGTCCTCGCTGAAGCCGGCGCGGCGGCCGAACCAGACGCCCAGCCAGACGCCGAGGCCGATGCCGAGGGCGATGAAGACGCCGTGCCACGTCAGCAGCAGGCCCCCGAGCCTGCCGATCTCGGGGTCAAGACCGATTTTGATTGTCAGCAGCAGAAGGTCCATTCCTCCCGTGTCTCCTCACCTATTCAGTTTAGGGCGCGAACGCCTTTTCGTACAAGGCGCGGCATTCCTGCGGCGAAAGCCCCTTCCCGAGATAGTCCTCCCGTACCCGTATCTCGAAATGCAGGTGCATTTCGCTCATAGGGTTGTCGATCGACTCCGGGGTCCCGGAGTTGCCCACGTATCCTATCAGGTCGCCCGCCTTGACCGACACTCCGGTTCTGATGCCGTCCGCGATCCGCCCGAGATGGGCGTAGCGGGTGACGACGCCGCCGCCGTGGTCGATCCAGACCTGGCGCCCGCGGAAAACGTCCAGCGCCTCTTCGTCGCACTGCCCCTTAGCGGCGATGCGCTCGTCGATCTCGGCCAGCTCTTCCGCCGTCAGGTCGTGGTAGTTGAGGTCGGCCCTGATCACCTTGCCTTCCTTCGCCGCCAGCACCTCCGTATCCATCCCTATGAGGACGCAGTTATCGGAATCGTAGAAATCGATCCCTTCGTGGATTCCCTGGCGGTACTCGCGGGGCGCGTTCGGCATGAGGTTGTCGCTGCTCGGCAGGCAGGCGCCGGCGATGGGGTAGCTGAAGCCGGTGAGGTCGGGCGTGGGCGAGGGAGCAATCGTAACGCCGGCGATGGTTACCCGGCTGTTGGGAGAAGAGTTATCGTCGCCGCCGCAGGAGATGAGCGCCGAAGCGAGAAAGAGCCCCGCTATCATTATCAGCAGTGGGCGTGTCAGGGTGACTCCTCCGATAGGGAAAGCGGTTGATTCTGTTCAAGGATAGCGGCGGTGGGTGGGAAAGGCAACCCAAGGAGCGTCGTCGTCCCGCTTCCGAGCGAGAGCCAATGGGAGTGCAGAGGGCGCTGCCCTCTGCCGGGCCTGCCGGCCGGCAGCCGGGGGTTTCAGGGGGTGTCCCCCTGAAAGGACTTTTCGCGGGCGGGAGGGTGGGAAGATCGGCGCTGATGTTGCGCCGCCGGCGGCCCACGCTCGTGAGTGGCCGCCTTCCGTTTCGGTCTTGCGCCGTCACTTTGCGTCGGATATTCGTCGAGCAGGGGAAGGTTCTCGAGCTAGGCGGTGTCGAGGTGCAGAGAGCCAGCAGGCTAGCTGACAGCGATGGCGGCGCCCACCAGGAACACCGCCTGCACACCCACCAGCGCCACCAGCAGCAGGTGCGAAACTATCCGCTCCCAGGCGTGGAACGCGAAGGCGAGCACGAGGTTCACCGCAAGCACGCCGAGCGCCGTCGTCGGCAGCGACAGCAGCTCGCTCTTCGAGGCGACGCGCGTCACCTCCAGCGGCGGGAACGACATCGCCAGGCTGTCCGGCAGCCCGGGATAGCGCGCGAAGACGAGGCCCAGCGTCGCCGCCCACACGGCTATCCCGGCAAGGGCAAGGCCGTGCGCAGTCCGGTCACTCCAGATGGGCTGCCCCACGAGGAAGGACCGCCGCGGCCGCTGGCGCAGGGCGATCTTGGGGCCTTCTTTCCGTCGCGCTTCCACCTCGGCGACGAACTCCTGCCGCTCCGAAAGCGAGACCGCGTACGTCTGCTGCGCCGTGACAACGTAGACCAGCTCTTCAGGGTTGCGGTGCGTCGCGTAGAAAAGGATGTCGCCGAAGCGCTCTATGTGGCTTCGTCCCACCTGGTGTCCGGGCCATGCGAGCCCCTCAAGTTTGGGAACCGCTTCCGAGTACGCCGTTTCGAGCTTCTCGATCTTATCCAGGGGGACGATCTGGCGAATGAAACCCCACTTGATCGCGAGGCCGTTGCGGTCGAGTTCGTAGCGGAGGGTGGCGCAGGCGTACGTCCAGTAAGCGAAGAGGCAGCCGAGGGCGAAGAAGACAGTCGCGAGCAGGTGACAGCCGAACGCGGAAAGCGAGACCTCCTGGGTGAGGCCGCGCGACACGAGGAGTCCCGCGAGCGCGAACGACCACAGCGCCGCCATGGCGCCGAGAGCTATCCCCACGCCTCGCCGCGGGCGGAAAGTGACCGGCGGTCTCGGGTCAGACAGGGGTGCACCAGGCGGCGTACTTTGCGTTTTCGCCACGGATAACCTCGAAATACAGCTTCTGGAGACGGTGCGTGACGTCGCCGGTCTGGCCGTTTCCGATGGGCCGGCGGTCGATGTCGACGACGGCAGTCACGTGGGCGGCGGTGCCCGTCATGAAGCACTCGTCGGCGACGTACAGCTCGCTGCGGTCGATGGGCCGCTCGATGGTCTCGATGCCCAGCTCGTCGCGGGCGAGGCGGATGACGGTGTCGCGCGTGATGCCGACGAGTATGTTATCGGAGGGCGGCGGCGTGACGAGGGCGCCGTTCATGACCAGGAATATGTTCTCGCCGCTTCCTTCCGAGACGTGGCCGTCGCGGTTGAGCAGTATCGCCTCGTCGAAGCCGTTCTCCTGCGCCTCCGTCTTGGCGAGAGCGGAGTTCACGTAGAGGCCCGTCACCTTGGCGCGCGCCGGAATGGCCATGTCGTCCACGCGCACCCACGACGACGTCATGCAGCGTATCCCCTTCTCGACGTCGAGGTAGGGGCCGAAGGGCGCCACATACATCAGGAGGTCGTCTTCGAGGTTGTGCATGCGCACGCCGATGACCTCCGAGCACTTGTAGGCGATGACGCGGAGGTATATGTCTTCGGTGTAGCCGCACATGCCGACCAGCTTGACGGCGATGTCGGACAGGTCGTCTTCGTTCCCGTCGACGGCTATCTTGAGGATGCGGCTGCTCTTGAACAGGCGGGTGAAGTGGTCGCGGAGGCGGAAAAGGAATATCTTCTCGTGGGCCTCGTTCCAGTTGCCGCGGATCCCCTCGAAGCAGCCGGTGCCGTAGTTGAAGGCGTGGGTCATCACGCCCACCTTCGCGTCGGCGAGCGGCACGAACTGCTTTCGTATGTAGGCGTAGGGTGTGGGCATACCCGTAGGCTCCTTTCGAGGGACGGTAGGTGCCATTATAGGGCGCATTCCCTGCCCCAGCAACCCCAGGCGGCGCGCACCGCAAACGGGTCCTCCCCCTGTTCCGGCTGGTTCTACCGTTGCGCGATTGACGGGGCCGCTTGGCGCCGTTTATGCTTCTCTTAGCAGACGGACCTGGAAACGCCCTCCCTTGAGCCGATTGACGAACCGATACCGCGTCGGCAACATCGACCTCATCGTCCTCTCCGACGGCTCGTTCTACCTCGACGCCGGCGCTACCTTTGGCCTCGTGCCCCGCGAGCGCTGGGAGCCGCTCGCCGGCCCCCTCGACGACCACCACCGTCTCACGCTCGGCCTCAACTGCCTGCTGTTCGAGTCGCAGGGGAAAAAGCTGCTGGTCGAAACCGGCGTCGGCGATAAGGCGGGCGGCATGCGGGAGCAGTCGTCGCCCGTCGAAGAAGGCAACTTGCTGAGCGACCTGCAGGCGAACCTGGGCGGGCCGGAGGAGATCGACGTCGTCATCAACACGCACCTGCACGCCGACCACTGCGGCTGGAACACGCGCTACGTCGACGACCGGCTCGTCCCCACCTTCCCGCGCGCCGAGTACGCGGTTCGCGAGAAGGAGTGGGAAGCGGCGACGCACCCCAACGAGCGCACGCGCGCGACGTACCTACCGGAGAACCTAGAGCCGGTGGCGGAAAGCGGCCGCCTCCGCCTGATCGACGGCGAGACGCGGATCACCGACGAGGTGACGGTGATCGCCACGCCCGGCCACAGCGAGGGGCACGGCAGCGTCGTCATCACCTCCGGCCGCGAGATGGCGATATACATCGGCGACCTCGTGCAGACGGCGGTGCAACTGGAGCGGACTGCCTGGGTCTCGGCGTTCGACGTGCTGCCGCTGATGTCGATGGAGACGAAGAAGCGGGTGGTCGAGCAGGCGATAAGGGAGAAGGCGCTGCTCATATGCGTACACCTGCCCTTTCCCGGCGTCGGACGCATGACGGCGACGCCCGACGGCAGACGGAAGTGGGCGCCCGTCTAGCAGGACGATATGGGCGACGAGAAGGACCTGCGGAAGAGCCCCCTGGAGAACCTGCACCGTCGCATGGGCGCGCGCATGACCGTCTTCGCCGGCTGGGAGATGCCGCTGCAATTCAAGGGAATCGTTGAGGAGCACCGGGCGGTCCGCTGGGCGGCCGGCATCTTCGACGTCTCCCACCTCGGGCGTCTGTTCGTGACCGGGCCGGACGCGGAATCGCTGCTGCGTCGTGCGTTTACCTTCGATGTCGCCCGCCTCGGACATGGGCGCGGCCATTACGCGCTGCTCTGCCGCGAGGACGGCGGGATCATCGACGACCTGTTCGTCTTCCGGCTGGAGGAGGGACGATATTTGGTCGCCGGTAACGCGGCGAACGCGGACCGCGATCGCGATCAGATAGCGCGGCTCGTTGAAGCGGGGATGACGGTGCGTCTCGACGACCGTCAGGCGCAGACGGTGATGCTGGCCGTGCAGGGGCCGCAGGCGAGAGGCCGGCTTTCCGAGGCGCTGGGGCGCGACCTCATAGAGCGGTTGCCCCGTCGCGGCTGCACGGAGTTCGAGCTGCTGGGGACGAAGGCGTTCGTATCGCGGAGCGGCTACACGGGCGAGGACGGCTTCGAGCTGATAACGTCGGTCACGGCTGGCCGGGCGCTGTGGGAGGGGTTGGTCGCGGGGGGTATGCAGCCGTGCGGCCTGGGCGCCCGCGACACGCTGCGGCTGGAGGCGGCGCTGCTGCTGCACGGCGCCGATATCGACACGTCGACCGATCCTTTCGAGGCGGGCCTGGAGTGGGTGGTCGACCTCGGCGGCGACAGGTGGTTCGTGGGCAAGGAGGCGCTGCTTAGGCGACGCGAACGCGGCCCCGAGCGCCGCCTCGTCTGCCTGCGGGCGGCGACGGGAGGGATCATGCGGGCGGGCCACGCGATACTGCGGGACAGCGAGGTAGTGGGCGCGCTGACGAGCGGCGGCTTCTCGCCGACGCTGGGGGTGAGCATTGGGATGGGCTACGTGCCGGTCGCGCTGTCGGAAGAAGGGACGCGACTGGATGTCGACGTGCGGGGAAAGCGGCTGGCGGCGGAGGTGGTGGGGCGGCCGTTCTACAGGCGGCCACAATAGGGGGCAGGCAATCCCGATGTGGCTCTTGGGCCGAAAGGGATTTGCGTGGTTCGATGCTCGAAGGCCCTGCACTTCGTCTTCCGTTGTCGCCTGGGGTGGCCGCTGCCGCTGCTCTCAACATGAACGTTTATCTTCCCACCCGCCCACCCACAGGCGTATTCTCAGATCCAATATCAGGGGCGCATCCCCTGAGACCCCTGCCTGAGGGGGACGATCCCCCTCGGGACTCCCCTTTTCCGGGGAGGTGAGGAGGCCGGTATGACTGAGAGTCCGAAGGACCTGAAGTACACGCGGGAGCACGAGTGGGTGCGCCTGGAGGACGGCGCCGCCGTCGTCGGCATCACCGACTACGCGCAGGAGCAATTGGGCGACCTGGTCTATTTCGACCTGCCGGAGCCGGGGACCGAGCTGCGGCAGTTCGAGAAACTGGGCGAAGCGGAGTCGGTGAAGGCGGTATCCGACCTGTTCGCGCCCCTTAGCGGTGAGGTCATCGAGGTCAACGAGAGCGCGCGCGAGTCGCCGGAGATCGTCAACAGCGACCCCTATGGCGAAGGGTGGCTCGTCAGGATGAGCGTCGCCGACTTCTCAGAGTTGGAGAAGCTGCTCACCGCTGAGGAGTACGACGCGCTCATCGCCGCGGAAAGCGAGGAGTAGGCCGGGTTGTCGCGGAACCCGTACGTCCCCAACACCGAAGAAGACCGCCGGGCGATGCTGCGGGTCATCGGCGCGCGTTCGGTCGACGAATTGTTCGACGACATTCCCGCGCAGCACCGCGACCCGCCGCTCGACCTGCCGCCGCCGCTAAGCGAAATCGAGTTGCGCCGTGAGCTCTCGACGCTTGCGGCGCGAAACCGGCCCGCGGGCGAGATGCCGTGCTTCCTCGGCGCCGGCTCGTACCGTCACTTCATCCCCGCCGTCGTCAATCACATAATCAGCCGCGGCGAGTTCGCCACTCCCTACACGCCCTATCAGCCGGAGGTAAGCCAGGGGACGCTGCAGACTATCTTCGAGTTCCAGTCGCTGGTCTGTGAGTTGACGGGCATGGAAGTAGCGAACGCAGGGATGTACGACGGCGCGAGCGCGCTGGCCGAGGCCTGCCTGATGGCGGCGTCGATCGCAGGCCGCGACCGCATCGCCCTGCTTTCGACGGCGCACCCGCATTGCCAGGACGTCGTGCGGACGTACGCCGCCGGTCGGGGGCTGGGCGTGGACGTGATGGAGCCGGAAGCGGTGGCGCTGGAAGGCGGGCACGCCTGCCTGGCCGTGCAGCAGCCGAACTTCTTCGGCTACCTCGAAGATGCGCGCTCACTCGGCGAGGCGGCGCGGGCGAACGGCTCGCTGTACGTGGTTGCCGTCGACCCCATATCGTTGGGGCTGTTCCGTCCCCCGGGCGACTACGGGGCGGATATCGTCGTGGCCGAGGGGCAGCCGCTGGGCATACCGATGAGCTTCGGCGGGCCGTATGTGGGGTTGTTCGCGACGCGAGAGCGCTACCTGCGCAGGATGCCGGGCCGCATTGTCGGGCGAACGCGCGACTCCGAAGGCCGCACGGGGTATGTGCTGACGCTACAGGCGCGCGAGCAGCACATACGGCGCGAGCGTGCGACGTCGAACATCTCGTCGAACGAGCAGCTTGCGGCGCTGGCGGTGACGGTCTACCTGTGCGCGCTCGGGCCGCAGGGTCTGCGGAGGGTGGCCGAGCACTGCTATCGGAAGTCGCAGTTTGCGGCGGCCGCGATAGCGTCGCTGCCCGGCTACTCGCTGCCCCTGAGGGGGACGTTTTTCAAGGAATTTGTCGTCCGGTGCCCGCGGCCGCCGCAAACAATCAACGCCGCCCTCCTCGAACGCGGCATCATCGGCGGCCTCGACGTCTCCCATCGTATCGAAAACGGCATGCTCCTCTGCGTCACCGAGATGAACACCCGCGGCGAGATCGACTCGCTTGTCGCGGCGCTCGAGGAGATCGGGCGATGAACGGCGCCGCAAGCATCGGAGACCGGCTCAGCTTCGATCTCAGCCGTCCGGGCCGCACCGCGGTCACGCTGCCCGAGCTCGACGTGCCGGAAGCGCCCCTGCCGCCCTCCGCGCTCCTGCGCGACAAGCTCAACCTGCCCGAGCTGTCGCAACCCGGCCTCGTCCGCTACTTCACCGACCTCTCGCACCTCAACTTCTGCGTCGATTGCATCTTCTATCCCCTCGGCAGTTGCACGATGAAGTACAACCCCAAGGTGCACGAGGAGCTGGCGGGCCTGCCGGGTTTCGCGCAGCTTCACCCGCTCCAGCCGTCGGAGACGGCGCAGGGCGCGCTCGCCCTCATGTTCGAGCTGCAACGGCTGCTGGCGGAGATCACGGGCATGGACGCCGTCTCGCTCGCGCCGGCGGCGGGCGCGCACGGCGAGCTCGCCAGCATTCTGACGATAAAGGCGTACCTGCGGAGTCGAGGCGAGTCGCGGCGGCGCGTGCTCGTGCCCGACTCCGCCCACGGGACGAACCCCGCGACGGCAGCGATGGGCGGCTTCGAGGTCGTCTCCGTAGCGTCCGATTCGCAGGGGAATACGGACGTCCCCGCGCTCGCCGCTGCCCTGGGCGACGACGTGGCGGCCGTGATGCTGACGCAGCCCAACACGCTCGGCCTCTTCGACACGAACATCCTGCAGATCGCGGCGATGGTGCATGATCGGGGCGCGCTCCTCTACTGCGACGGCGCCAACCTCAACGCCCTCCTCGGCCGCGTGAAAGTGGGCGATCTCGGCTTCGACGTCGTCCACACGAACCTGCACAAGACGTTCAGCACCCCGCACGGCGGCGGCGGCCCCGGCTCCGGCCCCATCGCCGTGAAGGCGCCGCTCGCCCCGTTCCTGCCCGCGCCCCAGGTGACGCGCCGCGACGACAACAGCTTCGTACTGACGGAGCCGGAGCGCAGCATCGGCAGGATGGGGCTGTTCCACGGCAACTTCGGCGTCATGGTCAGGGCGTACGCCTACATCCGCAGCCTTGGCGCGGAAGGCCTGCGCGAGGTGAGCGAGAGCGCTGTCATCAACGCCAACTACCTGCTGGCCCGCCTTCGCAGCGCCTACCGCCTCCCCTGCGACCGCCGCTGCCTGCACGAGGTCGTCCTTTCGGCGTCGCGGCAGAAGGCGCACGGCGTGCGCGCCCACGACATCGCCAAGCGGCTCATCGACTACGGCTCCCACCCGCCGACGATGTACTTCCCGCTGATCGTTGACGAGGCGTTGATGATCGAGCCGACGGAGACGGAGAGTAAGGAGACGCTCGACGCCTTCTGCGAGGCGATGCTGGCGATCGCGCGCGAGGCGGAAGATGAGCCGTCGCTGCTGCGCGAGGCGCCGCACAACGCCCCCCTGCGCCGTCTCGATGAGGCGACGGCAGCGCGCCGGCCCGTGCTCCGCTGGCGAAAGGACGAGACGCCGCAGGACCAGCGCTAATCTCCAGGCGCCCACCGGTCACGATTCCCTTCTCACACAGCCTGTCAATGATCGTCAGGCGCCCCGGCGGCCGGCCGGCCTCGATTCTCGGTCCGCGTGTCGCGGCGTAAGGGAACCGCAGGGAAAGCGACGGCCGGGCGTCAAGCGTCTCGCTGCGCTCTCGGCTATCAATGAGATTGACGCGCCGTCTGTAATGATTCCGGCACGTTTGCGGTCAGTCGGAGCGTGGTGTCCGTAGCTATTATTCAAGAAGAAGACTGCGAGGCGGCAGCAGGGCGACGGCTGCTCCGTGACGCAAAGACTAACGACGAGGAGGGAATTGAGGGATGAGAGCCATCGCTGGAAGCGCTTTCTTCGTGGCCCGCGCTGTCGCGCTGGTCGTCCTGTTCTTGTTGTTCGCGGTGAGTTGCGGGGGAGCGGAGGACGAGGAGTCGACACCCTCACCGACGCCGCCCGCCGGCGCGACGGCGACGGCTCCACCCGAGGCGTCGCCCACGAGCGTCTCCGGCGAGCAGCCCCAGGACGCCGAATTCCGCGCCTTCGCGGCGGACCTGGATACAGCAATAAAGACGCAGCCGGTCGATTTCCTGCGCGAGAGGATGCGGACGAGGCACATCGTCTGCCGGCAGGAGGACGTGGAGCCGCGGGGCCCCGGCGGGCCGGCCTGCGAATCGGTCGGACAGGAGTTCGACGGCTTCGAGGTGTCGGCTTGGCGCTCCGAGGGGGCGACCGTGCCCGTCGAGACGGCGGTGCGCGGCCTCGACGCCTTCTTCAGCGGAACGCTGCCTGACGAAAGCGATGCGTTCGGCGGCGGCGAGCCCCAGGTGTACGCGCTGAACGTCGGCGGCGGCCGGTACGACGCCATCGTCACCGCCATCATCGAGCGCCCCACCGACATCGCCGGCGAGGGGCCGCTTCGCGTGGCCCTCAACACGTCCTGGGCCTTCGAGGAGGGACGCTGGCTGCTGACGGGCGTCATGTACGCGTACGTTCTGGCCGACGAGCTACTAACGCCGGCGCTGGAAGCGCGGGGACTGTTCCCCAACTGGGAGCGCTTTGGCGACGGATAACGGGTTTTCGCGGCGAGAAAGAGAAATGACGAAATGGGGGCGAAAAAGCTCTACACGCTCGTTAACTAATTTCGCTTTCGAGCGTTGTAGCAGGTGCGAAATCGGGAACGGGGTTCCAGCGGGAGGCGGCGTGATGGCAGCAAGAGCGGCCTGTTTGCTGACGGCAACGCTGGTCGCGCTCGTTCTTGGCACCGGCCCGCGGCTCATCATCGCTCAGACGCCGGAGGCGGCGACTCCAACGCCCGCCCCGGAAGCGACCGCCTCCGGCCTGAGGCTCGAGCATGAGTGCTCCCCCAACGTAATGCGGCCTAACGAGTGGACGGTGGTCGAGTGTGTTACGCGCTACATCAATGAGTCGGACGAGGCGCGGCCCGCCGGTCGGGTTGAAATCGTGCCCGCCACCGCCGGCCCGGCCGTCGAGACGTTCTTCATCGAAGTGCGGCGCAACGGAGAGCTGCTGCCGGTCGCGGCCTCGCCAACATCGTTCGAGGGGGAAGGGATCCCACCTCATCAGACGGTGGAATCGAGGGCCGTGCTGCTGATGAACATGCGGGCGGAAGGGGAATCGAGGTCGGAACTGCGGGTGGTTTCGCATGAGGGTGTAGTGGCGGCATCGACCCCGCTGGTCTTCGTCGGCGACCCGTCGGCCGCCGACCCGCCGAAAGAGCTTTCGACGTTCCGGCGGTTCTGGGGCGTCGGCCGGCAGGCCATTTACGTCGTAACCCTGAAGAACACATCGGCGTCCGAGGCGACGGGTCTCCTGCTGACTGTCCGCCACGACGGCCCGGTCGCCCTGACGGAGGCCGATCCGGCAGCCAGCAGCGTCGTCCCCGCCGCCGGCCTTGCCTCCTGGGACCTCTCCTCGTTTGGCGCCCTTGCCCCTGGCGAATCGATCGACGTCTTCAGGGCGTCTTACGGGCTCAAAGCAGATGCCGATTGCGGCAGCGTAACGGCGGCGGCAGTGGTGAAGGCGACGGTGGGCGGCGTCGAGAGGGCGTACGCGGTGGCGCCGATGAACAGCGGCTGGTTTGGCGAGTGCGGCCCGCCCGACGGTACCGGCGCGGGCGGGGACGAACAGCCGGGCGAGACCGGTGAGGGCTCGGTGACGCTGCCGGCGACAGGGCAGGCGGGCGAGGGCGGCGCAGGCGGCTCGAACGCAGAGGCAACGCTGCTGGCGGCGCTCGGCATCTCGCTGCTGGCGACGGGAATGGTTGTGCGGAAGTTGCTTGCGGCCAAACGCCGCATCGGCAGGGGGACGTATCTGGCCCGCCTGGCCGGCAGGCAGGCTTGCGCGCCGGCGGCGCATGAGCAGCGCCACCGGTAACCTTCCCGGCTGCACCATGAAATTCTGCAGCCAATCGGCGCCATGGGTTAACCGGCGTTTCGGGCAGAGTCGAGCGGCGTCCGCTTATCTGTTTACTGTCCGTTGACAGATCGCCCCAGCGAGCGTAGGGAAAGCGTAAGGAATCAGCAGGCGAGCCGTCCGGCAGATGGAAACTCGGCAACGGTACACTGGCGCAAAGGACACGGGGAGATGGGACCGATGAGGACAAGACGACCGTTTCCAGCCGCTCTTCTCTGCGCCGCGTCGCTCCTTCTGCTGCTGCCCGCCCTCGGTTCCGCGAACTGCGAGAGCCCGGCCGACACCATCGCGCCACAGCCGCCGGCCGCTAGCAACCTCGGGAAGGTGGCATACGAGCTCGACGGCGTAATCTACGTGAAGGACCTGCCCGACGGCGAGCCGCGCCGAGTGACTGTTGCCACGAAGCCGCGCTGGTCGCCGTCCGGCGAATCGTTGTCGTTCGAGAGGGACGGCGCTATGTGGGAGGTGCGTGAGGACGGCTCAGGCGAGCAGCTTCTGCCGCAAGAGACGCCGTCGCCGGAAGAGGACGAGCGCGTGAGTCCGGACGGGAAGCACCGCGCGTACGTCGAGGCCGTGGCTGACGAAAGCAGCCCGTTCCGCCGCTACCACAGGCTCATGCTGGAGGACATGAGCACAGGCGAGGTCATGACGCTCCACGAGTCGAAGTACAGCGGCATCGTGCTGGAGGGCTGGACCGCGGACAGCAAGTACGTCCTCTTCTGGGACGACATCCAGTTCTCGGCGTCGCTCATGGCCGACGGCACGAACCTCATGGCGGTCCCCGTCGCCGGAGGCGAGCCGCGTCCCCTCTACCTCGGCCTGACACGGCCGGGAATGGTGTCGCCGGCGCCCGGCGGGTCGATGTTGGCGGTGACGGAGGGCGTCGGCCGCGCAAGCTGGACCGACAAGCGGATCGCGCTGGTCAACGTCGAAACCGGGGAAGTGACGCCGCTCACCGCGGCCGACAAGGCGTCGCTGGAGCCGGCCTGGTCGCCGGACGGGCACCGCATCGCCTTCGTCTCGCAGCCCGAAAACACGGCGGGGCTTGCGTCCGGCCTGATCCCCGAGCTTACGCGCGACAGGCGAATATGGGTGATGAATAGCGACGGCAGCGATCAGCGCCCCCTGACCGGCGACCCCGCGTACCGCGATGAGCGGCCGCTGTGGTCGCGCGATGGCCAGTGGCTGCTGTTCCCGCGGCTGGACGAAGACATGCGGGCTTCGTTGTGGCTCGTCCCTTCCGATGGCGGTGAGCCGCAGCGCGTCGTCGATGAGCTGGGCCCCGCCGGGATACTGGACTACTACGGCCTCATCTTCTGGGACAGCATGTACGACTGGTGGCAACCGCCCGAACCGGAGCCGCAGTCGTGCGTGCTGCGGCGCTAAGGCGGGGTCTAACGCTGCAGACGGGGGACGGTAAGCTGGCCGTGGGGTAGGGCGGCGACGCTGGGCTTACGTCCCCCGTTCTTCGCCCTCAGAAGCGATCTAACGGTCTCGGTAACGTCCTCACTGTGACGCAGGTGCGCCTGCCCCTCGATAACATCTCGCGGTAGACAGGAGTGCACGTAGATGTCGGCCTTCTCCGCGACCATGGCGATGCACTGCACGCCCCACTGTTCGTCGGCCGCGAAGCCCGGCCGCCGTATCTTCTCCATCAGAGCGGGGAATGACCGCTCGCTCGTCAGCAGGCGCGAGAAGTCGTCGTTCCCCAGCCCTTCGGCGCACTCGGCGGCGAGGACGATGGCGCCGCCCGGCCGCACGGCCTGCGCCGCCACCGACATCGCTTTCATCGACTGGTAGAGGTTGATGTCGGCGGGCCAGCCCATGTTCGTCGCCACGACGACGTCGTACAGGTGCGGGATCGTGGTCAGCGCCTGCGCGGCGGCCTGCGCTATAGCTGCATCGTGCGCAGCAGCAAGCTCTCCCGCGAAGACGCCGGTTATCTCCTTCCGCTCGTTCAGCGTCACGTTGACGATGAAAGCGGGCGCGGTGGCGAGAGCGACGCGGCGGACCTGCTCGAAGATGGGGTTGCCCTCGGCGCAGCACCAGGTCGCGCGGGGGTGCGAGAGCATGTCGACGCCGTGGTTCTTCAGGACCGTCTCGGCGCCCGCGAGGCCGGGAAGCGCCGCCTTGCCGCCGCCGGAGTAGCCGGCGAAGATGTGCGGCTCCACGAAGCCGGTGAGCACCTTTACGCCCGCCTCCAGGTACTCGCGGTTGAGCCAGAAGTCCTCGCCGTCGACTTCGATGCGGCCGAGCGTCGAGGGGTCGCGGGCATCGTGGTTGACGATGCGGTATTCGCGCACGACGTCCTCGCCCAGCATCGACGCTAGCTCCTCGCGGGTATTGGCGCGGTGCATCCCCGTTCCGTTGATGACGACAACGCGCTCGCGGGGAACGCCGGCCGCGGCAATCGTCTCAAGGACGGGTGGCAGGAGAACCCGGTTGGGCACGGGGCGGGTGATGTCGCTGATGACGATTGCGACGCTGTTATGGGGCGAGAGCAGGTCGCGCAGAGGAGGCGAGTTCAGGGGCCGTCGCAGCGCCAGGCGCACCGCCTCTTCGGGCACGGCGAGAGCGGTCGACCGGGACGGCAGGAGGACATGGGTGTCGTCGGGCAGCTCGACACCCAGCACTCCTCGGCCGTAAGGAAGATCGAGTTTCAACGTGTCCCTTTCGTGGCGGGCTTTCGGCGATGGTAATCGTACGTTGGACGCCTTCTAGAATCAACGCGTTTGTGGCGTCCCGCCCGGGTGGACCGTCTCGTCTGGCCCCGAAGAGCCGCCGGTGCTATCATCTGTCCGGCTTGAAGCGGGTTAAGCGGCGAGCCGTCTGAAAGGGGTCGGGTGCGAATGACTCTGGAAAGCCTAGCGCTGAAAGACAAGGTGGCCGTGGTGACGGGCGCCGGACGCGGGCTGGGGAAGGAAATGGCGCTGGCGCTGGCGAAAGCGGGAGCGCACATCGTGGCGGCGGCGCGCACGCAGGCCCAGATCGACGGAACGGCGCACGACGTGAACGCCCTCGGAGCGGGGCAGCGGGCGATCGCCGTGAGGACGGACGTCCGCGACCCGGAGCAGGTGGAACGCCTGGTTGCCCGCGCGCGCGAGGAGTTCGGGCGCGTGGACATCATGCTCGCCAACGCCGGCATCGGCGAGGCGAGAGGGATGGGCAAGCCGGTCTGGGAGATTTCGGACGAGGACTGGCAGGACTCGCTGGCGGTGAACCTGTCGAGCGCGTTCTACTGCGCCCGCGCGGCGGCGAAGCTCATGGTCGAGCAGGGCGGCGGCGTAATCATCAACGTGTCGTCGGGGACGGCGCTGCGCGGCTTCCCGCAGGACATGGCGTACAGCGCGGCGAAAGCGGGCGTCATCTCATTCACAAAGTCGTTGGCGCTGATGCTCGTGCGCGAGAACGTGCGCGTCAACTGCATCATCCCCGGCTTCGTGTCGCAGGCGCCGCCGGCGAACGAGCAGGAGGCGGAGGCGCGGCGACAGCGGGGCCGCTTCATTCCGGTGCAGCGCCTCGGCGAGGCGTGGGAGCTGGGGCCGCTGGCGGTCTTCCTTGCCTCCGACGCTTCGAGCTATATTACCGGCCAGGGCTTTGTTGTCGACGGCGGCGGGCTGGCGAACGCTTACGCCCCTGTCGGCTTCGTCCCCCACGTGACGCTGTAAGGAGGTCGCAGAATGGCAGTCGAAGGGTTCGACCTTTCGGGCAAGAATGCCCTGGTGATAGGTGCCGGATCGAGCGTGGGCCGGGCGATAGCGCTCGCCCTCGCCGAGGCGGGGGCGCGCGTGACCGTCGCTTCGGCGGGCGAGAGCAAGGACGACGTGGCGGCAGCCGAGGAGACGGCGCGTCAGCTTGCCGCCCGCGGGCAGAACACGACCGCAAAGCGCCTCAATCCTATCGCTCTCGACAGAGTAGAGGCGATCGTCGCTGATGCGGCGTCGGAGATGGGGAGCATCGACATCCTTGTCAACTGCTGTGACCTCTTTATGGCCAAGCCCGTTGCGGAGATAACTGCGGGCGAGTGGGACAAAGTGCTGCGGCTAAACCTCGATAGCGTCTTCTTCGCCTGCAAGGCGGTAGGGCCGCTCATGCTCAGGCAGAAGAGGGGTCGGATCATCAACGTCGCGTCCGGACTGGGCGAGCGCGGCCTGCCCAACTGCTCGGCGTACTGCGCGGCCAAGGGCGGCGTCCTCAACCTGTCGCGGGCGCTGGCGCAGGAGTGGGCGGCGCAGGGTATCACGGTGAATTGCATCGCTCCGGCGTGGATGGAGGACACGCCGGGGCTGGGCGACCCCAACCCGGAGGCGAACCGCCTCATCCGCTTCATCCCTATGCGACGCCCGGGCAAGCCGGAAGAAGTGGGCCCGCTCGCCGTCTACCTCGCGTCCGACTCCGCGGGTTACATGACCGGCCGGACCCTCTTCGTCGACGGCGGTCTGCTGGCCCACCTGTAATCGAGGCGCCGGGAGGAGTTAAGGGCGTGCCAACCGCGACGGTCAACGGCTTCGAGATGAACTACCGCGTTTCGGGCGCGGGGCCCCCGCTGGTCATGGCCCACGGGCTGCTGGGCAGCATGGCGACGATGGCCGTGCTCGGCGACGTCTCCGACCTCCTGACCGATAGCTTCACCGTCGTGAACTACGACGCCCGCGGTCACGGACTCTCCGGTCACACCACCGATCCTGCCGACTACCACTGGCGCGGCCTTGCCGCCGATATGCACGCGCTGCTCGAGCACCTGGGGGTCGAGCGCGCCTTCGTGGGCGGCGGCTCAATGGGAGCGGGCACGAGCATCGTCTTCGCCCTCGAGCACCCGGAGATGGTCCAGAAACTCGTGCTGATGCTGCCGCCTCCGCTCGACCGGCAGGAGTTCGCTGTGGCGCGAAACACGCTGGGCGGGCTGGCGACCCTGATCGAGAGCGTGGGGCTGGAGAAAGCGGTCGACATCGCCGTCCGCCTCTACGCCGAGGGCGCGCCGCAGCCGTTTCCCCCCGAGATGGCCGAGTGGATGCGGCAGTGGCTGCTGGCCCAGAACGCGGAAGGCATCGTCGCCGCCATACGAGGCGTAGTGGACGGCCCCGACCTGCCTGTCGAGCGTTTCGGCGAGATACGGGCGCCGACGCTCGTAATCGGCCAGCCGGGCGACGAGATACACCCCCTAACATCGGCGGAGCGCGTCCACAAGGCGATCGCGGGGTCGCGCCTGGTCGTCGCGCCGGACAGGATGTACTACACTCTGCACCGCGACGAGCTGGCGCGGATAATACGGGAGTTCCTCCTCGACGCGGCGTAAGCTGCCGGGCGGTCGGGTTGCGCGGGAAACTTCGCGTGGACAGCAGTGACGTTCCCCTTGCCGAGATGGGCGTTCCCCCGGACGAGTACGACGGCGGCTACTTCTTGTGGCACTGCGAGGGGAGCGGCGAGTTCCTGGCTTCGCGCGGGCAGAAGCTGAGCGCCCGCCTCCGGAAAGCGCTTGAGCTGGCACGCATCCTGCCCGGCGAACGCGTCCTCGATATCGGCTGCGGACGGGGCGAGCTGGTGGCGCACTCGGCGCTGCGGGGCGCGGACGCCGTGGGCATCGACAACTCGGCCACGGCGGTTCGGCTCGCCCGGGAAGCGCTGGCGGAGATGCCGGCCGACGTCCGTGGCCGCGCCTTCTTCGCGATCATGGATGCCCGAAGGCTGAGCTTTCCCGGCGCCTCGTTCGACACCGCTATCATGAGCGACATCGTCGAGCACCTGTACCCGCGCGTGCTGCGGCAGGCGCTAGACGAGGCGAGGCGCGTGCTCAAGCCCGGCGGGAGGCTCGTCGTTCACACCTCTCCGAATGCCCTCGTGTACAGGGTGACTTACCCGGCCTACGTCCGCCATGTTCACCAGGCCATCCGATGGCTGGCGGAACTCGCCCGCTACGAAAGCTACTTCATCGGGCCGACGTTGCCGACGGAGCGCGAGTACCCGCGGACGGACGGAGAGAAACGCTACCACGTCAACGAGCAGACAGCCGCCGGCCTCGCCCGTAGGCTGCGGGTGCGCGGCTTCCGGGTGGTGAAGACCGAGCACTGGGAGGTGCCGCACGGCATCGAGCTCTGGGCCCCGTTCATCGAGAAGGGGTCGCTGTTGCGCCACTCCATCGAGTTGATGTGCCTCGACGCCGTGCGGTATCTGCGGCCTTTTAGCTACATCCGGCCGCTGAATGCGCTGTTCGCCAATCACATCTGGATGGTGGCGAAGAAGATATGATGCGCGTTCTGGCGCGCCGCGCCTAGACTTTTCCGATAACTCCCGCCCCGGCCAGCTCCGATATCTCGGCATCTGACAGCCGCAGCAGGTCGCGGAAGACGTAGGCGTTGTGCTCGCCGGGCAGGGGCGCGGGCAGGCGCGTGTGGACGGACGTGCCGCGGAAGCGCCAGGGGAGGCGTGGGACTTCGCGCTCGCCCTCCGGGTGGGCGATCAGTTCGAAGAAGCCGCCCCGTCGCAGGTGGGGGTCACGCTGGATGTCCCCGGGCGTGAGTACGGGCGAGGCACTCACCCCCGCTTCCTGGAGCGCTTGCGCCGCCTCTTCCGCGCTGCGATTGGCAGTCCACGCCTCGATATAGCGCCCGAGCTCCGCCGCGTTCTCGCTCCGAGACGGGGCGTCGGAAAGGCGCGGGTCGCGCACCAGCTCTTCCCGGCCGATCGCGCGGCAGAGGGCGGCGAACTCCTCGTCGGACGAGACGGAGACGGCGATGGTCCCCCTCCCGCACGAATAGCAGCCGCAGGGAGCGTCTGAAGCCGAAGGCGGCGCCGGCGCGCGGAGGGCGCGCTCGCCCCGAAACGACGCCGCAAGGGCGTCCCCGCGCAGCGCCACCAGGCTGCTTTCTCCCGTGCGCCGGTGCTTCACGAGCGCTACCAGGACGCCTGCCGCCGCTGCCGTCCCCAGCGTGACGTCTTCGAGCGCGGGCGGCCCGTCGGACGGCGGCAGCGACGCGATGATGAGGTCGGGCTTTGCTTCACGCAGCTGGTCCGCAGATGGCCCCGCGCCGTCAAACGCGACGACGGCGACCTGGCTCAGCCGCGCCAGCCGCAGGAGCATCGCGCGTCCGCGTTCGTCCGCGGCGTCGATAGCGCAGCCGAGCTTGTTGCGGTCGAGGTCGAAGCGGAGGGCGTCGGTCGGTGGCGTGGACGAGGGCCGCTCGACCTTGATCACCTCCGCGCCCAGGTCGCCGAGAATGCGCGCGCAGCGGGCGCCGGCAAGGCCGGCATCGAGCTCGACGACGCGGACGGCGGCGAGGGGTAGACGGCTCATGCTCAGATCACCTCTTTCGCTGCGAGCGAGGCTATCTCGTCAGGAGTCAAGCCGAGCATCTCGCCGTAGACCGCCGCGTTGTCGCCGCCGAGAAGGGGCGCCGGCTGCCGGTAGTCCACGCCCTCGAGCGCGAAGGGCAGCGGTGGATAGGCCAGGCGGCCCGCGAGGGGGTGCTCGGTCTCCACGGACGGGACGGCGGCCGCGACGGCGGGGCGCGGCGACAGTTTCGGTAGGACGCTTGTCGCCGCGAGGCACTCGACGCCCGCGACCCCGACGCGCTGGCCGCGCTCGGAGACGGCGACGCCCAAAAGACCGGCGAGGGTGGCGGCGAAGGCGTTCAGCCCCGCCTCGTACTCAGCGGCGTGGCCCGCGGCCTCGTCCGCTCCGCAGCCGACATCCGGGTTGAGCCGTCCGGCGGCGGCAAGCAGCGTCAAGTTGTCAAGGCGGTAAGCGGCGCGGGAATCCCACGGTCCGTGGGATGTGACGGAGGTGATGACAAGCCGGGGGTTCGTGCGGCGCAGGTCGTCGTAGGTCAGGCCGAGTGAGGCGAGATAGCCGGGAGGCGCCTCTTCGACGAGGGCGTCCGCCTTGTCGACAAGGGCGCGGAGCAGGGCGCGCCCGTCTTCCGCTTCGCAGTCGAGTGTTACGCTCTTCTTGCCCGCATTCAGGAAGAGGAAGAGGGCGCTATTCTCCGGCGCGGGGATGTCCTTCAGGAAGGGGGCGCGGTATCGGAGGGGGTGGCCTTTGCGCGGCGGCTCCACTTTGATGACTTCGGCGCCCGCGGCGGCGAGGAGCGAGCAGCAGTACGCGCCTGCGACGCCTCCCGCGAGGTCGATTGCGAGCAGCCCTTCCAGCGGTTGGTCAGCCATTGCGCGGCGCTCAGATGTTGGAGCGGGACTGGCCGCCGTCCACGTTGATGCAAGCGCCCGTCACCCAGCTCGCCCTGTCGGAGGCGAGGAAAGCGACGACCGCCGCCACTTCCTCCGGCCGACCGAAGCGTCCCATCGGTATGTTCGCCTCGACGAAGCGCGCCATCGCCTCTGGGTCGGCGTCGATCCGGCGCTGCCACGAGCCGCCGGGAAAGGCGATGGAGCCGGGTGCGACGGAGTTCACGCGTATGTTGTCGGGGGCAAGGGCGAGGGCCGTGTTCTTGGCGTGGCTGATGAGCGCCGCCTTGAGGGCGTTATAGGTGAGCGCTCCGCCGGACTCGCGCCCCCATATCGACGCGACGTGGATGATGCTGCCGCCGCCCTGCCGCCGCATGTGGGGCGCGACGAGTCGGGTCGCGCGGACAGCCGCCAGGAGGTTGGCGCGATAGCTGGCATCCCAGGCGTCATCTTCATCGCCGGCGAATGAGCCGCCGACGTTGTTGACCAGCACGTCGACGCGGCCGAAGGCGTCGACGGCGCGCCGGACAAGCGTCTCGACGCCGTCGCGCTGCGTCACATCGACGGCGACGGCGAGCGTCCGCACGCCGCGCCTGCCGACCTCAGCCTCCGCATCTCGGAGCGCCGCTTCGCCGCGGGCGCAGAGGACAACATCGCAGCCCTCGCCGGCGAGGGCGAGGGCGATGGCGCGCCCGATACCGCGGCTGGAGCCGGTGACTATGGCGGCCTTGCCGGCGAGTCCTAGGTCCATCTGAGCCTCCTGCGAACATGGTCAATATAGCACAGCGTCCAGTCAGGGCAGAAAGGAGGTGTGCACGGGCTGTCGTGACGGTATTCTGGCGCTTTTCGACGCTGGCGCGCTCTTAGCGCGGAGCTGGTTGCGCGTGGGCAGCGTGAGAGGTGATCGCCGTTATGTCGGGCGCCTTTCTTCCCACCCACCCGCCCAAGAAGTGTTTTTGGGAAACCAGGGGGACACCCCCTGGACCCCCGGCAGAGGGGGCCGGCCCCCTCTGCACACCCCCAGCTCTCTACTTCCCCGTATGTGCACCCTCGTCGAGGCCGAGCTGCCGGCGGTAGTCCGGCTCGACGGCGCGGATGGAACCCTGCTCGATCATGCGGTCGAGCGGGAAGAGCAATTGCGCCAGCAGCTCCATGAGGTCGGCGTCCGGCGGTATGTCGAGTATGGGCGCCGTGCCGATGATCTGGCGCGCTTCCAGGTCTGCCAGCTCTTCGTCGGAGACTCCCGCCAGCCCTTGCAGGACCTCGGCGTTGTGCTCGCCCATACTGGGGGCCGCCCGGTCGGGCTTCGGGTCCATGCGGTCGAACCTGGCGATGAGGGTGCGGGCGACGGGCCGCGGCCCGAGATCGGTGGGATGGTCCAGCAGGTCGTAGTAGTGGCGTTCCCGCAGGTGGGGATCGAGGAGCATCTCCTTGCCGTTGAGCACGGGGGCGGCCTTGACTCCCGCCTTCTGAAGCAGGTGGAAGGCCTCGATGTGGTCCTGCCCGCGCGTCCAGTCCTCGATGAGGGCGTCGAGGATGTCGTGGTTGCGGTTGCGGGCGATGATGGTGGCGAAGCGCTCGTCGTCGCGCCACTCGGCATGTCCGACCGCCTCGCAAAACGAGGCCCATTCCTCGTCATCGCTGATCGAGATCACCAGCCAGTCATCGTCGCCTTTGCAGCGGTAGCAGCCCTGAGGAGCGGCGACGGAGCTGCGATTGCCGCGGGGGCAAGGGATGCGGCCCGTCATCTGGTACTCCATGAGGGCGGCGCCGATGAAGGGGATCGCCGTTTCCTGCTGCGACATGTCGATGTACTGGCCCTCGCCCGTGCGGTCGCGGTGGCGCAGCGCCATCAGGACGGCCGCGGCTCCGGCTATCCCGGCGATGGGATCGGTGAAGGAGACGCCCGTGCGCGTGGGGCCGCTGTCCGCGTAGCCGGTGATGGAGGCGATGCCGGAGGCGGGCTCCAGCCCCATGCCGTAGGCCCCGTAGTCGCTGTAGGGGCCGGTCTGGCCGTAGCCGGACATCGACATCATGATGAGGTCGGGCCGGAGTTCGCGCAGCACTTCATAGGTGAGGCCGAAGTTGCCCATGACGCGCGGGGAGAAGGCTTCGATAACGACATCGCAGGCAGGCACGAGGCGCTTGACGAGGTTGATGCCGTCGGGATGAAGCAGGTCGAGGGTGATGCCGCGCTTGCCGGGGTTGCGGTAGTGGTAGTAGGGGCCGCGGTTCCAGAGCTCGGCGGTGAACTGGTTTTCGGCGGTCAGCAGGATGTGGGAGATGTCGAGGCGGCTCATGCCTTCGATCTTGATCACGTAGGCCCCGAGAGCGGCGAGGATGGAGGTGCAGGCGGGCCCCGCCCACACTTGGGTGAAGTCGAGGACGCGGACTCCTTCGAGGGGCAGCTTCGCCATGTCTAGATCACTCCCTGACCGCGGAGCACTTCGAGGTCTTTCTTCGTGTAGCCGAGCTCTCCCCCAAGTATCTCCTCGTTATGCTCGCCGAGGAGCGGGGCGCGCCGCAGCGGCGCCTTCATGCGATCGGCCTTGAACAGGTCGCCGGTGTACTTGAGACGGCCTGCCTGCGGGTGATCGATCTCCTGGAAGAAGCCGCGCTCCCTGAGGTGCTCGTTTTCGAGGAGTTGGGCGGCGTTGAAGACGTGGGCGAAAGGCATGCGCAGCGCCTGCGCGAACGAAACGATTTCGTCGGCGGAATTGCTCTCAAGGTATGGCTGAAGAAGCCTCTCGAACTCCTGCCAGCGGAACCAGCGGGCCCAGCGGTCGCGGAAGAGGTCGTTCTGGTCGAGCTCGACGTCGCCGAGGAGCAGGGACATGGGCGAGGCGCCCTGGTCGGTCGCGGTCGGCGACGGGAAGCCCTGAGCGGCGGGGCTGACGACGACGTGGCCGTCCTTGCAGGCGTAGATGTCGGACGGGTAGCTGAAGAGGTGGCGAGAGTAGTAGCGGCGGCGGATGGCGCCCATGAAGGCGTACATGGCGGCGCTGTACTCGTCGGCCGAGGCGGCCGCTTCCATGAGCGAGACGTCTACCTGCTGCCCCGCGTTCTCGCGGTCGCGATAGGCGAGAGCGGCGAGGGCGCCGAGCCAGGCGTACATGCCGGCGAGGTATTCCGCGGGCTCGCCGCCGGTAGTCAGCGGCTCGCGGTCGGGGGCGCCGGTGACGTACATGACGCCGCTGGTGGCCATCGCCGTCAGGCTGTTGCCCTTGTAGTCGCGGTAGGGGCCTGTCTGGCCGAAGGGGCTGATCGAGACGTAGATGAGGCGAGGGAGATCGGCCTTGAGGTCGTCGTAGCCGAGCCCCCACTGCGCCATCTGTCCCGGCGCGCAGTTCTCGATGAGGATGTCGGCGTTCTGGAGGAGGCGTCGGAATGCCAGTCGGCCCGTTTCGCCGGTTATGTCAAGCGTGACGCTCCGCTTGCTTGTGTTCAGGTGGAGGAAGGTGCCGCTTTTTTCGAGGTGGGGGATGTCTTCCGGGAACGGGCCGAAGCGCCGCGAGAGGTCGCCTGCGCCCGGCGGCTCGACCTTGATGACATCGGCGCCGTACGACGCGAGCAGCTTGCCGCAGTAAGGCCCCGCGATGCCCTGGGCGACTTCGATTACGCGCAGGTCTGAGAGGGCTGGGTCCGGCATGAGAACGCTGACTCTCTTCGTCCGGTCTGGAGGCGATAGCCTCGGCTGGCATGATACAGGCGGGACCGGCGTAGGGCAAGCGCAGGCAGGAGGCGGCCCGCCAAGCGTGGTCGGAGTCCCCTTTGTTGACTCTATTTGGGCTGGTTGCTACGATCCCCACGCTCACACCACAGCGGCACCGCGCGCCGAAAAGGCCACCATGACGTACCGGACCCTCACGCTGGAAAAGAAGGGGCATCTCGCTTACGTCAGCCTCTGCCGCCCCGCTGAGGGGAACGTCCTCAATCAGCAAGCGCTCTCCGAACTGGCCTCCGCTGCCGCCGCGATAAACGACGACCCCGACTGCTACGTCGCCATCGTCACGGGTGAAGGCGACGTCTTCTGCTCCGGCTGGGACGTCTCGCGGATCGGCGACGAGACGCCGCTGGAGTGGGCGCGGCGGGAGCGCGTCCTCGGCGGCTCATTCTCGTTCCTGAACAGTCTCAGCCGCCCGGTGATCGCCGCGGTCAACGGCGTTGCTCTCAGCGCCGGCCTGGAGCTTGCGCTCGCCTGCGACGTGCGGATCTGCAGCGACAACGCCCGCTTCGGACTGCCGGAGACGGGCTTTGGGCTCCTCCCCATGGCGGGCGGAACGCAGCGGCTGCCCCGCGTCGTCGGGCGGGCGAAGGCGCTCGAGATGGTGCTCACGGGTGAGGTCGTGGACGCGGCGGAGGCGCTGCGGATCGGTCTGGTGAGCAAGGTGACGCCGCGCCCGCGGCTGATGGCGGAGGCGGAGGCGACGGCGGAGGAGATCGCGCGCCGGGGGCCGATAGCGGTCCGCTACGCCAAGGAAGCGGTGCTGCGGGGCGCCGAGATGCCCCTCGAGCAGGCGCTCCGCTTCGAGACCGACCTCACGATTATCCTCCAGACGACGGAAGACAGGGCGGAGGGCGTGCGCGCCTTCCTCGAAAAAAGAGACCCCAACTTCAAGGGCAGGTGAACTGGATGCAGGTGATACTGGAACCGGACGAAGCGTGGTCAATCATGACGCTTGTCGTCTCGCAGGTGCTGGACAACGTCGAGCTTTCGGCGGAGGCCCGCAGGGAGATAAAGCGCTGGCGGACCGACCGGGCGGAAGGGACGGCGGAGATGAGCGACCTCGCCATCGGCATGAACGAGGCCCTTGGCAACACCCTCGACGAGAAGACGCGGCGATTGCTGCGGCGCAAGGGCTGGTACGTGTCGTCCAAGGAGACATAGGGGATGAAGGTAGAGCTTGAAGTAGACGAGGCGTGGGCGCTGATGTCGCACGTCCTCTCGCGGATGCTGGAAGAGACGCAGATATCCGACGAGGACCGGGCGCGGATACGCCTCTGGCGCAGCCAGGAGATGCAGCCGTCGCGCGAGGGGATGCGGCTGCTGGCGGAGAAGATCAACCAGGACCTGGCTAAGGCCCTGGCGAGCAAAGAGCGCAGCCAGATCCGCAGGCCGGACTGGCGCTAGTCGATCGGCGGCCCCTTGGACGGGTTCGAGACTATACTCTACGAAAAGCGCGGGCGCATCGCCTGGCTCACGCTGAACCGTCCGCAGGTGCTCAACGCGCTCAACTTGCGGATGCGCGACGAGATGTGGACGGCGATGCAGGCGGTGCGCGACGACCCCACGGTCGGGGCGCTCATAATCAAGGGCGCCGGCGAACGCGCCTTCTCCTCGGGCGCCGACATCAGCGAGTTCGGCACCTCCCCTTCGTACGTCGAGGCGCGGCGCGCGCGGCGCGAGCGCGACCTCTGGCAGCTCATGCTCGACATCGACAAGCCGCTCATCGCCGCCATCCACGGCTACGCGCTGGGCGCCGGCTGCGAGATGAGCATGTGCTGCGACGTCCGCATCGCCAGCGAGGACGCGCGCTTCGGCCTGCCGGAGGTGGGCCTCGGCTACATACCGTCGGCGGGCGGCACGCAGCTCCTGGCGCGTACAGTGCCCTTCGGCGTAGCGATTGACATGGTCCTCTCCGGCCGCGAGATCGACGCGGCGGAGGCGGTGCGGCTGGGGCTGGTGAACAGGGTGGTGCCGAGAGAGCGTCTCTACGCCGAGGCGGAGGAATGGGCTGAACGGCTGATATCCAGGCCGGCGCTCGCCCTCGCCTACGCGAAGGAGGCGCTCACCAGGGGCATCGAGCTGCCGCTCGCGGAGGGACTGGCGCTCGAGGAGCGTCTGGCGGCGCTGGCGCTGGCGTCGGACGAAGCGGCGGCGGGCCTCCGGCGGTACAGGGAAAAGCAGGCGAGCGGCTTTCGAGAATAACGCGGCAACCGGGTGTTTGAGGAAATGTGAGGGATGAAATGAACACGGCGGAGTTCCTGCAAATAAGCTCGGCGGTGGTACCCGATAGGGAGGCGCTCGTGTGCGGCGAGCAGCGCATCACCTACATGGAGATGGCGACGCGCGTTAACCGCCTGGCGAACGCGCTGCTATCGCGGGGGGTGCAGCAGGGCACGAAGGTCGCGGTGATGGCCCTCAACAGCCCGCAGTACGTCGAAACGTACTACGCCTGCGCCAAGATCGGCGCCGTCTTCGTGCCGCTGAACTATCGGGCCAAGCGCGAAGAGACGGTGCACATGCTCAACAACTCCGAAGCGTCGCTGCTCTTCGTCGGCGAACGTTATGTCGACCTCGCGCGCTCGCTGCAGCCGGAGACGCCGGGGGTGAAAGACCTCGTCTGCATCGACGGCCGCGTCGACGGCATGCCTGCCTACGATGATCTCCTGGCGTCGGGCAGCGACGAGGAGGTGTTTGTGCCCATCGAAGAGGGCGACGCCACCGTGCTCATGTACACGAGCGGAACGACAGCCCTCCCCAAAGGTGTCATCCTGACTTACCTCACCCTCTCCGTCTACGTGGTCAACACCATGAGCCCCGCCGACCCCGAGCAGCCGCTGGAGGTCACGCTGCTGTCGGTGCCCGTATACCACGTTGCCGGCCTCACGGCGATCATGTCGTCGATCTGGGGCGGGCGGAAGCTCGTCATCCTGCCCCAGTTCGAGCCCGGCCTCTGGCTGGAAGCGGTGCAGAAGGAGAAGGTCACGCACAGCTTCGTCGTGCCCACGATGCTCAAGCGCATCATGGAGCACCCGGACTTCGAAAAGTACGACCTCAGTTCGCTTCAGCTCATTACGTACGGGGCCGCGCCCATGCCCTACGAGGTGGTGCGCAGGGCCGTCGATGTGTTCAAGTGCGGCCTGATGAATGCCTACGGCCAGACGGAGAGCACTTCGACGATGACGTACCTGGGGCCGGAGGACCACCGCATCGAGGGGACGGACGAGGAGCGGGAGAAGAAGCTGCGGCGGCTGCGCTCCGTCGGACGGCCGATGGACGACGTGGAGATCGCGATCATGGACCCCAAGGGCAACGTGCTCGGCCCCGGCGAAGAGGGCGAGATCTGCGTTCGCGGCGCCCGTATCATGCGCGAATACCACGGCCAGGCAGAAGCGACGGCGGAGGCGATCGTGGACGGCTGGCTGCACACGGGCGACGTCGGCTACCTGGACGAAGACAGCTACCTGTTCATCACCGGACGGACGAAGGACCTGATCATCCGCGGCGGCGAGAACATATCGCCGGGCGAGATCGAGAGCTGCCTGGAGGAGCACCCGAAGGTCGCGGAAGCGGCGGTCATCGGCGTCCCCGACGTCGAGTGGGGAGAGAAGGTGATGGCGCTGCTGGTGCTCCAGCCGGGCGAAAAGATGACGGAAGAGGAGGTGATACAGTACTGCAAGGGCCGTCTCGCCAGCTTCAAGGCGCCGAGCGTGGTGGCGTTCGTGGACGAACTGCCGCGCAACCCGCTGGGCAAGGTGCTGAAGACGGAACTGCGAAAGACATACGGCCGGCCTGCGTAGCTACATAAACAAGACCGGACCCTTCACCCTCAGCGTTGCTGTTTAATTCGACCGGGGTGTATGATGATCGGCTGCGACCCATCACCGCAATGGCACCGAATGCGAGGGCCGCAGCGAGAGGAGGAAAACAGTGGCTCCGTCGAACGAGCTTCCCGGAAGCATCTTTTTCTATTTGATCATCCTCGGCTTCGGCGCGTTCTTCGTTCTGACCGTCATCACGCGTCTCATTCCGTTCCTGCAGTCGAAACCGGAGGCGCGTTTTGACCACCTGCCGCAGCGCGTGCGCGATTTCTTCCTGATCATGATCGCGCAGTCGAAGTTTTTCCGGCGGCAGTACTGGTACTCCGGAATACTTCACGTACTCATCTTCTGGGGCTTTCTCGTCCTCCTCGTGCGAAGCCTCAACCTCCTCCTCGACGGCGTCCATGAGGACCTGAGCCTGCAAAGCCTCCTCGGCGACGTTTACACCGGATTCCGGCCCGTTATGGACCTCTTCAACATACTGGTGATCGTCGGTATCGGCATGGCGGCCTACCAGCGCATGTTCATCAAGCCGCCGCGCATTACCCTCAACCGCGACGCGTGGACGATCTTGAGCCTCATCTTTCTGCTGATGGTGACCGATATCCTGGGCAACAGCCTCGAGATATCGCTGGAGCGCGGAAGCGAGGACTACTTCTCGTTCGCGGCGTTCGGCCTCGCGAACTTCTGGGACGCGGTGGGTCTGGGGGAGGGCGCCTCGGAGGGACTGCACACCTTCGCCTGGTTCAGCCACCTGACGATACTCTTCGCATTCCTCTGCTATCTGCCCTACTCTAAGCATTCGCACGTCCTCACTGTCGCGTTCAACGTCTTCTTCCACGACATGGAGCGCACCGGCGTCCTGAAGCCGATCGACATCGAGACGATGATGGAGAAGGCGGAGGAGGGGGCGACCTTCGGCGTGGGCAGGGTGACGGACTTCACGTGGAAGCAGCTCCTCGACTTCTACACTTGCACCGAGTGCGGCCGCTGCCAGTCGAACTGCCCGGCGTACCTGACGGAGAAGGAACTCTCGCCGAAGGAGATCGAGCACGCGGGCCGCGTCGCCCTGCTCGCCAACACGCCGACGCTGCTTTCCGTCCTGACGCTGCGACCGTCCGTGAAGCGCAACGGCGGGGAGCCGCCGCGGCCCATCGACACGATGGGCTTCGAGTCGATATGGGACTGCGTGACCTGCGGGTCGTGCCAGTACTGGTGCCCGGTGATGATCGAGCACGTGCCGGAGATCATCGGCGTGCGACGCTACCTGGTAATGGACGAAGCGCAGATGCCGGAGACGGCGCAGGCGACGCTCATGCAGATCGAGCAGCGCGGCCACCCCTGGCGGGGGACTACGTGGACGCGCACCGACTGGATGGAGGGCATGGAGGTGCCCCTGTTCGACGGCAGCCAGGAGTACCTGCTGTGGGTGGGCTGCTCCGGCGCCCTCTCCGATCGCAACATCCCCATTACGCAGGCGCTGGCGCGGCTCCTCATACGCGCGGGCGTGAGCTTCGGCGTGCTGGGCGAAGAGGAGCCGTGCTGCGGCGACCCGGCGCGCCGTCTGGGCAACGAATACCTCTTCCAGATGCAGGCCCAGCAGGCGATCGAGACAATGAATTCGAAGGGCGTCAAGAAGATAGTGACGGCCTGCCCGCACGGCTACAACATGATGCGGAACGAGTACCCCCAATTCGACGGCCGCTTCGAGGTGGTGCACCATAGCGAGCTCCTGGCGCGGCTTCTGAAGGAGGGGAAGCTCAAGATGGAAGCGGAGGTCGCGGAGCGTATCGTCTACCACGATTCCTGCTACCTCGCCCGTCACAACGAAATCATCGATGAGCCGCGCCGGGTGCTCAGGAGCCTTCCCGGGGCGCAGGTTGTCGAGATGGAGCGGTCGCGAAAGACGACGTTCTGCTGCGGCGCGGGCGGCGGCCACATGTGGGTGGAGGAGAGCAAAGGGCCGCACATCAACCACGTGCGCACCGAGGAAGCGATGAAAACGGGCGCGACGGTTGTGGCGACGGCTTGTCCGTTCTGCATCCAGATGTTCGAGGACGGCATCCCGGCGCTGGAGCCGGACGAGGAGAAGCGCATGCGCGCCCTCGACATCGTCGAGCTGCTGGAGGCGTCGACGAAGTCAAAGAAGGACTCGGTGTGGCTGGAAGAACCCCGCGAGCAGGCGCCGGCTGAGGGTGAAGAGGTAGAGACAAACCCTTGACCTTTTACGCGCTAAACCCGTAAAACTGATGTCGGCATCGATCCTGAGAGTGACCCGCGATTACAGCCAAGGAGGTAGTTCATGGCACTGAACATGATTGTCTGCGTGAAGCAGGTGCCAGACCCGGAAGCGCCGGCATCGGCCTTTAAGGTAGATGAGGCGGCGAAGAGGGTCATACCTGCTGGAGGAGTCGCCCAGGTGGTCAGCCAGTTCGACGGCATTGCCGTCGAGGCGGCGCTGCGCATAAAGGACGCCCTGGGCGATGGGAAGATCACGATCATCAGCATGGGACCGGCATCGGCGCGCGACGCGATCAAGCACGGCCTGGCCATGGGCGCCGACGAGGGCGTTCTCCTGTGCGACGACGCGTTCGAGAACGGCGACAGCTACACTACCGCCCTCGCGCTCGCCAAGGCGATCGAGAAGATCGGCGAGTACGACCTCGTGCTGTTCGGCCGCCAGGCAACCGACTGGGACGCGGGCACCACCGGTTCAGGCGTGGCGGAAATGCTGGGGATCCCCAGCGTCACCCTCGCCAAGTCCGTCACTGTCAAGGACGGCAAGATCGCCGTCGAGCGGGTGCTCCTGGAAGGGTATGACACCATCGAGGCGCCTCTTCCCGCCGCCGTCACCATCAGCAACGAGCTGGGCGAACCGCGATACCCCAAGCTGCAGCAGATAATGCAGGCGGCGAGAAAGCAGGTCACGACGTGGACGGCCGCGGACCTGGGTCTGGACGCCTCGCAGGTGGGCAGACAAGCAGTGAGACTCAACCTTGAGCGTCTGTTCCAGCCGGTCAGCGAGGTCGAGTGCGAGGTCATCGAGGGTGAGACGCCCGAGGAGACGGCCCAGAAGCTGGCCCAGCGGCTGCGCGAAGAGAAGATCCTCTAGCCCTTGTCAATAGAAAGCGAGGAGCGTGAGCTATGGCAAACGGAATAATGGTTGTGGCCGAAACAAGCGGCGGCTCTGTCGCGCCGATCACGACCGAGGTGCTGGGGGCCGCGCGTCGCGTCGCCGACCAGATGGGGCAGCCGGTCCAGGCGGCCCTCCTGGGCTCGGGCGTTGAAGGGCTGGCCAAGGACCTGATAGCGCACGGCGCCGACCAGGTGTACGTGGTCGACGACCCGCTGCTCGAGAAGTACAGCAACGACGGCTATACAGCGGCGATGCAGAAGGTCGTGGCCCAGGCCGACCCGGCCGCGGTGCTCGGCGGGCAGACAGACGTGGGGCGTGATCTGATCCCCCGTCTTGCTTTCCGCCTCGGAAGCACGGCGGC
Source organism: Dehalococcoidia bacterium (assembly GCA_030018455.1). Classification (NCBI taxonomy): domain Bacteria; kingdom Bacillati; phylum Chloroflexota; class Dehalococcoidia; species Dehalococcoidia bacterium. The sequence continues at coordinate 213,011 of JASEFU010000003.1, read as the reverse complement.
GATGGACTGCCTGAACGTCATGGCGCAGGACGGCAAGGTGATGGTGGAGCGCCCCTGCTATGGCGGGAACGCGCGCGCCATCCACTCGTTCAACACATCCCCCGTTCTGGCGACCATCCGCTCGAAGGCGCAGGACCCTCTTCCCCGCGATGACTCGCGTCAGGGCCAGGTTACGAAGGTGGACGCCGGCCTGGACGCAAGCGCGATCCGCGACAAGATCGTCGCCCATGAGGAAGTGGCCGAAGAGGGGATCCGGCTGGAGGATGCGGAGGTAATCGTGGCCGGCGGGCGCGGCATAGGCAGCGCCGAGGGGTTCGCGATTCTCGAAGAACTGGCGAAGGTGCTGGGAGGAGCCGTAGGAGCTACCCGCGCCGCCTGCGACAATGGGTGGCGCCCCGTTTCCGAGCAGATCGGGCTGACGGGGAAGATCGTCGGGCCGACGCTCTACTTCGCCGTCGGCATCTCCGGCGCCAGCCAGCACATGGCGGGCTGCAGCGGCGCGAAGACCATCGTCGCCATCAACAAGGACCCGGAAGCCATAGTCTTCAAGTCGTCGCGGTTCGGCATCGTCGACGACTACAAGAAGGTCATGCCGGCGCTGCTGGAGGCCTGCAAGAAGCTGAAGGCTTAGTCATCGATGAGGGCTTCCCGGACACCGTCCGGGTGAGACCTGACGGCAAACGGGGGCCAGGTGCAAGCCTGGCCCTCCTATTCAGCGTTGTTGACAGCGATACTACCTGCGGCTATCATCGCCGACAGCGTCTTTCGGAAGCGAGGGGCAAGCAATGAGCAGACTGGGCGACAAGATTAAGAAGGCGCTGCGCCTGGAAGCAGCCCCCATCGGCTTCCGCGCGGCGGCCGGACGGCGCGTACCGCCGCTCCTTGTGGTGCTGCGGCTGGACTCCGCGGACGCGGAAGCCGTTTCGACAGCCGTGGAAAAGGGGGCGGACGCGCTCCTGTTCCGCCTGTCGGAGGGACATCGCGTGGGGTTCTTCACGCGCGGGAAGCGGGAAGAGGGGGCGCTCGCCGAAGCCGCTGAGAGCGCGCGCAAAGCTGTCGAGGCGGCGGGCGACGTCCCGTGCGGCGTCTGGCAGGAGGAGATCGACCGCGAAGGCGTGGCGGCGCTGGTGGAGGCAGGAATCGACTTTTTCGTGTTCAGCGCCGAGAAGACGCCGGCGGCGGCGCTGCTGGAGAGCAAGGCGGGCTACGTCCTGGCGCTGCAAGGGGAAGTCAGGGACAGCCAGCTCAGGGCCATAGAGAGCCTGCCGCTGGAGGCGATCATGCTGAGCGAGCCGGATGACGCCCTCTCAGTATCGGGGCAGATTGAGCTTCGACGGGTCGTCGGGCTGGCGCGCAAGCCGCTCATGATCGCGGCCGCGCCCCCGCTCGAAACGCCTGAACTTGAATCGCTGCGCGACTCCGGAGTGTCGCTGCTGCTGCTGAACGGCAACGAGGCGCAGGTGCTGGAGGCCGTCCCAGAGCTGCGCAAGAGGATCGAGGCGGTTCCAGCGCAGCCGCGGCGTCGAGAGGAACGGGCGGCGACGCTGCCATCGATAGGCCGCGCGGGCGAAGAAGAGGAAGAAGAGGAGGAGGAAGAGGAGTAGCCCCGCGCAGTGAACCGGCTTCAGGCCGTGCCCTCAGGATAGTCCCGGCATCCCCTTTCTTTCCCCGAGTTTCCGCGCCCTAGTGGTGGGACGGCCCGTCGTCCGGCGGCGGCATCTGATCGAGGCCGAGGGTGCGTCGCAGGAGGTACCCCAGGAGGCCGAGGGCGGCGGCCGCGAGCGCCACCGCGAACACCAGCATCTGCACCGACACGAGGTCGTTGTTGTCACCTTCGGCAGCGGCGGTGCCGTCCTGGGGCTCGACGGTCGGGGCCGCCTGTAGCGACGGGCTATTGAGCTGCCGGACCACGTCGGGGCTGAGTGCGCAGAGGCAGGGGGCGCCGGCGTCGCGCGAGCGGGCGGCGGCGGCGAGGGTGGAAACGTTCGTGCAGGGCGGGCCTCCCAGGGCCAGGAAGACAGTCACCATCAGCGGGACCGCCAGGAGCCTCAGCATCGTCGTCATCCCTTCACTTTCGATTATCGGCGAGCAAATGATAGCCGATTTGCCGTGTTAGGGCCAGAGGCTGGCCCAAAGCCGCGCATTCGGGCGGGAGCTAACTGTCTTGCGAAGGCAGCGTTTCCGGAGCGGGCTTTTCTACGAGCGTCTGCGCGGCCACGATCTGTCCTGCCCGGCGGTAGACGCGGGGCACGCGGGCGCTGATACCGGCGAGGATTTCGTAGTTGATGGTGCCGCAGAGCGCGGCAAGCTCCTCCGCCGTGATCTCCTCGTCGCGCTGGCGTCCGATTATCACAACTTCGTCGTCGAGGGCGACGTACGGTATCTCGGTCACGTCGACCACGCACATGTCCATCGCTATCCGTCCGACGATCGGCGCTCGACGTCCCCGGATGAGCACGCTTCCCTTGTTCGACAGTTCCCTGCGGAGGCCGTCGGCGTAGCCGCACATCACCAGGGCAATGACGCTGGGACGGGCGGCTGTCCACGTGCAGCCGTAGCTGACGCTCTCGCCCGGCTCGAGGCGGCGTAACCGCGCGACGCGGCTCTTGAGGGAGAGGACGGGCCGCAGGGGCACGGAACGCGCCTCCGGCGACGGGTAGCAGCCGTAAAGCCCGATACCGGGCCGGACGATGTCAAACGAGAGATCGGGCATGTTGAGGAGGGTAATGGTATTGGCTACATGCCTTAGTGGAATCCAGGGCAAAGCGCCGGCGACGCGCTTGAACCTATCGAGCTGGTAATGCACGTAGCTCTTATCGTCCTCATCGCCGGTGGCGAAGTGGGTGAAGAGCGCCTCGATGCGCAACCCCGGTTCGTCGCGCAGCGACTCGGCGAGCGGCAGGAGCTGCTCGGGCGGCAGGCCGTAGCGGTTGAGGCCGGTCTCCACCTTGAGGTGGATGGGCTGGACAATGCCTTTTTTCCGGGCAAGCTGGGCGAGTGCGTGGGCGAGTTCCGGGGTGCTGACGGTGGGGGTGAGCCCCAGTTCGACGACGCGTTCCGCCTGTGAGAGAGGAGTGAACCCCATGACGAGAATGGGGACGTTGATGCCGGCCCTGCGCAGTTCATCTCCCTCGTCCACGCAGATGACGGCGAGGCGCTCCGCCCCGGCCGCGAGAGCGGCGCGGGAGACGGCGATTGCGCCGTGTCCGTAGGCGTTCGCCTTAACGACGGCCATGAGAGCGGCGCCGCCGGCCTGACGCTTGAGCTGCCGCACGTTTTCGCCCAGGGCGTCGAGATCGATATCGGCCCAGACGGGTCGACCGGACCAGTCGGTGGATTGTGCGGGGGGAGTCTCATCCATGAGAGAGGCGGCGCTAGGGAACGACTTGCCACTCGGCGGGCAGGCGGTACCGAAAGATGGAGTTGGTCATGTTCTCCCCATCGAAGACGCGGCCGCGGCCGTCGCGGCTTATCTCCCGGTACGTGTTCTGAATCTGCACGATCCTCTTAGCGGAGAGGTTAAAGATGATAGCGCCCGCCTTCACGGGGCGCAAGCTCTCCTCTCTCGTGCGGTCGTCGACGATGCGGAAGACGGGCTGCTCGTGGGGCCGACAGACGTCGAAGGCGCTGGCGATGGCGTCGTGGTTGCCGTGGGCGTTGTGTTCATCGAATACAGCCAGGCCGTTGAGGACGTACTCGCGCAAGCTACGATAGTAGGGGTCGACGCCCTCCAGGAGAGCGGTGACGGTGTCGGGACCGTCGGAGCAGGCTTTGAGAAGAGCGGGGAGGGCGTCGCCGTGGGCAACGAAGCTGATTCCTCCGGTGCAATCGATGACGGTAAAGCGAAAAAGGTTCATGGGAGATAGGTGAGGCGCTTTGACGCCGCTACCTTGCGAGTGTAACATTGGACATAATCGATGTCAACTGAACATTGAGGCCTATCCGAGAGCGCGGATATCGTAAGCGACTGAGATGCCCCTTCGTCTTTTCCTTGTGGTCCTCTCCGTGGGGGCCGTCGCCGCCTTCATCCTGTTCCGGTACGATCTCGACGGCGACGACGCCCCTTCGGAAACCGAACTGCTAACGGCGGCGGCCGGCACGTCTCAGGCCACGTCCTCTCCCCCCGATCTGGCGCTGGGGCAGGCGTACTACCGTGACGGCCGGTACGAAGAGGCGCTGGCGGTGTACGCGTCCGTGATCGAGAGGGGCCGCGAGTCCGACCGCCAGGAGGCGCGGCTGGCGTCGGCGCGGATCCTCCTGTGGGAGGAGCGCTACGACGAGGCGCATGAGCAGGCGGCGGCGTATCTGGAGGAGGCAGGGGAAGAGGGCAACCTGGCACCCGGGCATTTCCTATCGGCGCGGGCGCTGGCCGGCCTCGGACGGGACGAAGAGGCGCTGGCGATGTTTTCGCGGTACGTGACCGAGGGTGGCCTGGCGGCGGCATACGCGCGGGTGGAGATGGCGCGGCTTCTGGCATCGATGGGACGGATGGAGGAAGCCTCGCGGGAGGCGGAAGCGGCCCTGTCTGAGTTGCCCGAACGCCGGCGGCCGGCGGTGCTGCTGATGATGGCGCAGGAATTCGAGGTGGGCAGCGACGCCGAAGCCCTCAGGTGGTACGGGCGGTTGCTTTCGGAAAGCGAATCGGCGGCGGACCGCGCGCTGGCGCTCTGGCGCATGAGCGTGATAAAGCGCTCGGCCGGCGATCCGACGTGGGCAAACGACGCGCGGAAGGTCGTGACGGAGTACCCGATAACGTCGGCGGCGAGCGAGGCGCTGGCGTCGTTGCTCGACGCGGGGGTGGAAATCGACCCGTTTGACGAGGGGCTCGTCTACTACCGTCACTTCCAGAACGAGGAGGCGCGGGAGGCGCTGCAGCGGTCGCTGGAAGAGGAAGCGACGGGAGAGAGGGCGGCCGCCGCGCACTACTACTTGGGCGCGATACACGAGCGCTTGGGCGACGACGCCGCGGCGATACGGGAGTACGCGACGGCGTACGAAATGGCGCCGGAGGCCCCGCTGGCAGACGACGCGTTATGGTGGCGGGGACGGCTGCTTGAGAAGGGCGGGCGCCTGGAAGAGGCACTCGAAGTCTACGAGCTGATATCGTCGGAGTACCCGGGGGCCGAGCTGGCGCCTGAAGCGGCGTTTCGGAGCGGGCTGGTGTTGTACCTGGATGGCCGGGTCGCGGAGGCAGCGTCCATTTGGGGAATAGCGGCGGCCCTGGCGCCTTCCGAAGATGAGAGAGGACGGGCGCTGTTGTGGACCGCAAAGGCGGAACTCGCGTCGGGCAAAGAGGAGGCAGGGAAATCGCGCCTGGAAGGGCTCCGCAGCGCTCAACCGCTGAGCTATTACGGGCTGAGGGCGGATGTCCTGCTCAGGGAGAACTTCGCGGGTCGGGAGACGCCGGCTCCCGCCTCCGAAACACCTGAAGCGAAAGACGCGGGCGATTGGCTGGCGGAAGTAACGGGGCAGAGCGGGGGCGACGGCTGGATGCTCTGGCTGGACGAGCGGTGGCTGCGCGGACTCGACCTGATAGCGCTGGGAATGCCCCGCGAGGCAGGCGATGAACTGCGAGAGCTGATGTACGGCCCGAACAGCGCAAGTCGGCTGTTAGCGCTGTCGCGGACGGCGCGCGCTTTCGGGCTGACGGAGATATCGGCGCGGAGCGCGCAGCTCATTCTCGAGAGGGTGCCGGGCGATCGGTTGGGCGAGGCGCCGGGGGAACTTCTTCACCTGGGTTACCCTTATGGCTATGAGGAACTGATGGAGTCGGCGGAGGAGGCGGAAGGGGTGTCGCCGCTGATGATGCTGGCGCTGATACGTCAGGAGAGCTTCTTCGATCCGCTGGCCGGCTCATCGGCGGGGGCAAGCGGGCTGACGCAGGTAATCCCCTCTACGGGTGAGGAGATCGCGCGGGAGCTGGGACGCGAATTCGAGGTGAAAGCGCTGCTGCGGCCGGAGACGAGCGTGCGGTTCGGCGCCCACTACCTGGCTAATCAGCTTTCCACCTTCGACGGCAACCTTTATCACGCGCTCGCGGCCTACAACGCGGGGCCGGGGAACGCCGCTCGCTGGCGCTCGGCGGCGCCGGATGACGTCGATCTCTTCGTCGAGGAGATCGACCTGGGCGAGACGAAGCTATACGTGCGGCGGGTCATAGAGAACCTGGCGGTGTACCGGTACCTCCACCAGGGAGAAGCGTACCCGCGCCTTCCCTACTGACGCGGCGGACTGTCCTTCGATTTGACACGCTTTATGCCCTGCCCTATGATTGTTTGGTATTCTCTATAAGGATCGCGACTTGCCTAAACGCACCTACCAACCGAAACGTATCCCTCGAAAGCGAGAGCACGGCTTCCGTGCCCGCATGAGCACGCGAGGAGGGCGGCTCGTGCTTCGGGCGCGCCGGCTAAAGGGACGCTACCGGCTTACTGTCTCCGGATAAAGGGGGTGGGGCCGGGGCGCCATGCGACGGGCACAGCGTCTCACGAAGTCGAAGGACTTTACGACAGTCCACAAGAAAGGACGCTCCGTCGCCGACAGGCTCCTGGTATTGCGCTTCATGGAGAACAGGCTCGCCCGGAACCGCTACGGTTTCGTCGTGAGTCGGCGCGTCGGGAAGGCTGTCGTGCGGAACCGGGTGAGGCGCCGGCTGCGCGAGGCGATACGGGCGGAAGGGCTGAAGGGGGGATGGGACGTGGTGGTGATAGCGCGTGCGGGGGCCGCTGAGGCCGATTATCAGGCGCTGCGGCGCTCGCTGGTCCGATTGGTGGAAAAGGGAGGCCTGAAAGAAAGCCGGGTCTCGGCGAAAGAGGTCAGAGAAGAGTGAAACGTCTCATACTGGCGACAATCCGCTTCTATCAGCGATCGGTGTCGCCGTTTCAAGCCCCCGCTTGCCGCTTCCAGCCGACGTGCTCGCAATACGGTTACGAGGCGGTGGAGCGGCACGGCGTGCTTAAAGGCGGCTGGCTGACCCTGCGCCGTCTCAGCCGCTGCCGTCCGTTCGGCCGCGGCGGCTACGATCCTGTGCCGGAATGACCGTTTCACGTGAAACGCTAGCGGGAGGAAAGAAGATCTCAGGGAGATTCAAGAGCTTCGCACTGCTGCTGGTTCTGCTGCCGCTGTCGCTGGTCATCGTCGGATGCAGGGCGGTTGCGGGCCCGGAAGGGTGGGCAGGCCCCGCATCATCGGATAGCCTTCTGATCGCCTCCATCGACCACAACCGGCTGGTCGCGCTCGACCTGACGGCCGACAACGAGGAAGTCTGGCGGTTCCCGCCTGAAAACGTGAAGGACGCGCCCGAATTGCTCGGCCTTTACGGCACAGCCGCCGTAGCAACGCAAATGGTCTTCGTGGGCGACTACAACGACGTGCTGTACGCTCTAGACCTGGCAGACGGACGGACGGTCTGGGCTTTGGAGACGGGCGGGCCCATCGTCGGCGGGCCGGCGGTGGAAGGCGACACAGTATACGTCGGGTCGTCGGACGGCTGCCTCTACGCCCTTGCCGTCGATGACGGCAGTGAACGCTGGAAGCCCTTCTGCACGGGAGACAAGGTGTGGTCAACCCCGACTGTGAGCGGGGGCGTAGTCTACTTCGGCTCGATGGACAAAAAACTGTACGCGCTCGACGCCGCCACCGGCCAGCTACGCTGGGAGTTCGAGGCGGACGCGTCGATAACTTCGACCCCGGTGGTCGACGGCGGGCGGGTGTATGTGGGAGCGCTGAACAGCAAGTTCTACGCCCTCGACGCGTCATCGGGGGAAATGGTCTGGTCGTTCGACAGCAGCGACTGGTTCTGGAACCGCGCGGCGCTCGGCGAGGACGCGGTCTTCGTAGGCAACCTGGGCGGCGATGTCTACGCGCTGGACAGGGACGACGGGAAGCTCCTGTGGGACGGGCCTTTCAGGGCAGACGGAGGCGTTCGGGCGGCGCCGGCGCTGTCGGGCGGCACGCTTGTCGTGGCGGATGAAAACGGAGGCATCTACGGCATCAACGCCGCGACCGGTGAGGAACGGTGGTCGAAGGATGCGGGCTCCGGCGTCCTCTCCGATCTGCTGCTGAGAGACGGCACCGTTTACTTGAGCACGAAGGACGGGGCGCTGCTTGCGGTCAGCCCGGACAACGGCGACATCTCCACAATCATTGGAACCGGGGCAGGTTAAAGGTAAGTGGATATCATCAGCTTCATCTGGAACGAGGTGCTGGTCAACCCCATGACCAATGCCCTCATTATTCTCAACAACGTGTTCTTCGGCAGTTTCGGGGTCGCGATCATCGTGTTTACGGTCGTGATGCGGGCAATCATGTTCCCGCTGACGTTGCGGCAGTTGCGGTCGTCGCGGGCGCTTTCGGCGATACAGCCGAAAATGCGCGAGCTGCAAAAGAAGTACAAAGACCCGCGGCGTCGCTCGGAAGAGACGATGAAACTGTACCGCGAGGCGGGCGTGAACCCGCTAGGCTGTCTCTTCCCCATGCTGATTCAGATGCCGATCTGGATCGCGCTGTACCAGGTGATCCGTCTGACGCTGGGCTCTACGCCCGAAAGCCTGATAAGCCTGTCGCATCGGCTGTACCCCTGGTCGTACATCCAGCACGCGGTGCCGCTGAGCGACCGCTTTCTCTGGCTCGATCTGGCGCGGGGCGACCTGGTGCTGGCGCTGCTTGTAGGGGCGTCGATGTTCGTGCAGCAGAAGATGATGACGCCGCCCGCCGCCGACGAGCGTCAGCAGTCGATGAACAGCACGATGCTATGGATGTTCCCGCTGATGTTTGTATGGCTTTCGCTTTCTTTCCCGAGCGGGCTTTCGCTGTACATCTTCGTCTCGACCCTGGTGGGCATCGTGTTGCAGTACATATATGTGGGGTCGAGCGGCCTCAACTGGCGCAATCTGTTTTCGCTGCAACCGGTGGGCGCGCCGCAGCCGGGCTCAGCGGCGAAGCCGGCATCGGTGAAGGAGGAGACGGAAGTGGAGGAGGCGCCGGCAGGCACGGCCGGCGAACGTCGCTACAAGAAGAGGTCCCGTCATGGAAAGCGTAGACGTAAGCGCTAAGACAGTGGACGAAGCCATCGAGAAGGCCCTTGCCCAGCTCGGCCTGGACCGCTCCGAGGTGGAGATCGAGGTCGTAAAGGAGGGCCGGGCAGGGATACTGGGCATCGGCGGCGAAGAGGCGCGCGTCATCGTGCGCCCGAAAGAGACGGCCGCGCTCGAGGGCGAGGACGTGCGGGTGGCGGTGGAAGTGCTCGAGAAGCTGCTGTCGTTGCTCGGTATCGACGCGACGGTGCAGGTGCGGGCGCCGGAAACGCCGGGCGACGGCGTCGGGCTCGTCAAGGCGGTGCTCGACGTCAGCGGCGAGGACCTGGGCATCCTCATCGGCCGCCGGGGGGATACGCTCGCTTCCCTCCAGTACCTCGTGAACCTTATCGTCGGGCGCCGCTTGAAGACGAAGACGGCGTTCGGAATTGACGTCGAAGGATACCGCCGGCGGCGCGAGCAATCACTGCGGAAGCTGGCGCTCAGCATGGCCGAGCGCGTGAAGGCGACGGGACAGACGGTCACGTTAGAGCCCATGCCGCCGAACGAGCGCCGCATCGTTCACCTTGCCCTCGCGAAAGACTCCGCGATCATTACCGAAAGCATCGGCGAGGGGGAGAACCGCAAGGTCGCCATCTACCCTAGCTGATTGGGGGAAGCTCTTCCTCTTTACCAGGGAAGCGGCTCAACGGGAATGACGGACATCGACTTCCTGGCGGTGGGCCACATCGCCAAGGATATTACCCCCGACGGCTGGCGGATCGGGGGCGCCGTTGCGCACGCCGCCGTGCAAGCGAAACGCCTGGGGCTGCGCACGGCCGTCGTGACGCGCGCGGCGGCCGACGTGGACGTGGCGAAAGAGCTGCCCGGCGTCGAGGTGCGGCAGGTGGCGTCGGACGAGACGACAACCTTCGAGAACCATTACGAGAAGGGCCGCCGGACGCAGCACGTATGGGCGCAGGCGGGCCCGATCGGGGCCGAACATGTGCCGCGGGAGTGGCGACAAGCGCGCATCGTCCTTGTGGGGCCGGTGCTCGGCGAGGTGCCGATTGGGCTGGGTCGTCTGTTCAGCCGGTCGGTGCTTGCGTTTTCTCCCCAGGGATGGCTGCGGGAGGTGAGGCCCGACGGTCTGGTGACGCGGCGCCCCTGGCGAAAGTCGGTGTCGCTTAAGGGCTGCCGGGTCGTGGTCGCATCGGAAGAGGATATTGAGGGCGACGAACGCGCCGTGAGGTCGTGGACCCGGGACGTCCCCATCGTGGTGATTACCGACGGCCTGCGGGGAGCGCGGGTCTACGCCGAGGGGGGATGGCGGCGGATCAATGCATTCGCGCGGCGGGAGATTGACCCGACGGGCGCTGGCGACGTGTTTGCGGCAGCGTTCGTCGTGTGCCTGGCAGAAACGGGTGATGTCCCGCAGGCGGCCCGCTTCGCGGCGGCGGCGGCGAGCCTGTGCGTGGCGGGCGAAGGGATCGCCGCGATAGGGAGCCGGGAGGAAATCGAGCGCGTCCTGGCCGCGCATCCGGAGGTAACGCTGCAATGAGCGTCGTCCTGGCCGTCGCCAATCAGAAGGGCGGCGTAGGGAAGACGACAACCGCCGTGAACCTGGGCGCATGCCTTGCCGACAGCGGACAGCGCGTGCTCCTGGTAGACGTCGATCCGCAGGCGAACGCCACCACCGGCCTGGGCATCGACGCTTCGAACGCGAATAGCGTATACGAAGTGCTGGTAAACGGTGTGGCGCTGGAGGAGATCGTGGTGGAGACGGCGCAGAGCGGCCTGTGGCTGGCGCCTTCGAGCAACGACCTTGCGGGCGCGGAAGTGGAACTGGTGCCGGTGGCGAAACGCGAATCACGGCTGCAGGATGCGGTGCGGTCGGTCAAGTCGCGGTACGACATAGTCATAATAGATGCGCCTCCCTCCCTCGGCCTCCTGACGGTAAACGCCCTCACGGCGGCCGACGCGGTGATCGTCCCCGTGCAGTGCGAGTACCTGGCGCTGGAGGGACTGGGGCGGCTGCTGCATACCATCGACCTCGTGCGGCGCAACCTGAATCCCGCCCTGCGCATCCAGGGGCTTGTCCTCACGATGTACGACGCGCGGACGAACCTCTGCCGGCAGGTCGCGGAGGAGGTCAGGAGCCACTTCCCCAATACGTTTGAGACTGTGATCCCGCGCAGCGTCCGGATTAGCGAGGCGCCGAGTTACGGGCTGCCTATTCTCGCGTACGACCGGTCCTGCCGGGCGGGAAAGGCGTATCAGGCGCTGGCCGGCGAACTGCTGTCAGCGCTGCAAAAGGTGTCAGCATAGGAGGGAGAGAGATGGCAAAAGGAAAGACAGGACTCGGCCGCGGCCTCGGCGCCCTCATCCCCAGCCTTACACCCGCAACCGATTCCGTAGACATCAATCTCATCATCTCGAATCCCTTTCAGCCGCGACAGGACATGGACGCCGCGGAGCTGGCCCAACTGGCGGAGAGCATCCGGCAACATGGGGTCTTGCAGCCGCTGCTCGTGAGCCGCATCGAAAAAGACGACGGCGCGACCGCCTACCAGGTGATCGCGGGGGAGCGTCGCTTGCAGGCGGCGCGCCTGGCCGGACTCACGGAAGTGCCGGTGGCGCTCAAGGAAACGACCCCGCGCGAAGTGCTGGAGCTGGCGCTGGTGGAGAACCTGCAACGGGCCGACCTCAACCCGCTCGAGGAGGCGCAGGCGTACCGGCGGCTGATGGACGAGTTCGGGCTGAGCCAGTCGGAGGTGGGGTCGCGCGTGGGGAAAAGCCGCTCTGCCGTCGCCAATGCGCTTCGCCTGCTGGGGCTGAGCGAAGAGATCCGGTCGAGCCTGGCAAAGGGCGAGATAAGCGAAGGGCACGCGCGGGCGCTGCTCGGCCTGCCGGAGGAGGCGCGCCTCGATGCGTGGCGGAGGGTCGTGGAGCAGGCGCTGTCCGTCCGGCAGACGGAGCAGATGGTGCGCGGGTGGTCGAAGGCCCGCCGTCGACGGCCGCGCGAGAGGCGGCGTGACGCCGACATGGCGGCGCTCGAGGAGAGGCTGCGCGAAGCGTTCAGCACGCGCGTGAGCCTCGTGAGAGGACGGCGCGGCGGAAGGATAACGATCCACTTCTACAGCGATGAGGAGCTCGATAGCATAGTCGCCAGGCTGTTGGGCAGCTAGCAAGGAGAAACGCGGAAGATGACTTATCACGTGGACATCGTCGAGGGGCTGAAGACGCTTCCGGACGCGATTGCTGCTGAGGTGGAAGGGCTTTCGGAGGAAGAGCTGGGGCGGAAGCCGGACGGCGAATGGTCGATCAAGGAGGTGTGCGGGCACCTGCTGGACGACTCGTTGGTGTGGCGGCAGCGGCTGCGGATGATGATCACACAGGCCGACCCCATCCTGCCGCGCTACGAGCAGGAGTCGCTTGTGGCGGAGCGCGGGTACCAGCAGGCGGAGTTTGCGTCCATTCTGGGGCAGTTGAGGGCGGTGCGAGTCGAGATAGCGGAGATGCTGTCGGCGCTGCCGCGGGACGGCTGGAAGCGCATCGGCCGTCACCAGGAGCGCGGTCGGCTCAACATACGCCAGGCGATGGAGTGGGTGCTGGAGCACCAGGAGATACACCTGCGCCAGATCCGCGAGGTGAAAAGTCGGGTCGCCGCAGCGGCGCAGGCCTGAAACAAATAGGCGGGGCTTCTAGCCCGGTAGAAGGTAGCGGTCGCCGGCGGGCGCGCGGGCGGGCAAGATGCCCGCCCTATGGTCAAAATGAGGGCGCGCCCTATTGGTGAGGAGGGCCGAGAGCGAGGCCGATCAGGCGGTACGCCAGCTTCGCCGCCAGCACCCCGCACGCGAACGGCCCGAGATCCGGCGCCAGCTCGACGACGTCGCAACCCACAATCCTCCTCTCCCGCGCCACCGCGGTAAGCAAGTCGATCACCTCGTCCCACAGCAGCCCGCCGGGCTCCGGCGTGCCGACGGCCGCCATCTGCGACGGGTCGAGCCCGTCTAGGTCGACGCTCACGTACACGTTCTCGGTCAGCAAGGCGCTTATCGCCGCCGGCGCGCCGACAAGCGCGCGATAGGCCTTCGTCGTAAGAAACGGCAGCTTCCGCTCCTCAATCAGACGCGCCTGATCGGCGCTGGCGCTGCGCATTCCGACCTGGACGGCAGGGCAGACATCGAGGACGCGCCGCATGACGCAGGCGTGATTGTAAGGAGAATCGAGGTACTCCTCGCGGAGGTCGGCGTGGGCGTCGAACGAGAGCACTGAGAGGTCGGGGAATCGGCGCGCGTGCGCCCTGACGGCGCCGACGGTAATCGTGTGCTCTCCGCCCAGCGTCAGAACGAACTTCCCATCGTCGAGCAGCGAACCGACGACCCTTTCCACCCTGTCCACCATTGCCTCCGGGCTGCCGCTGTGGGGCGCCACGTCGGGGAGGGTGTGGATGCCGTGCGCCGACGTGTCGTAGCCGAGGGCGAGGTCGTACGGCTCGAGGTCCTGGGAGGCGGAGATTATCGCATGTGGGCCGTCGCGGGCGCCGGCGCGGGCGGTCACCGTGGAGTCGTAGGGGACAGGCAGGACGACGGCGCGCGACGCCTCGTAGGCGGAGCGCTCGGGGGTGAGAGCGAGAAAGCCGTAAGGCGGGTAGAAGTCTTCTTGTCTCATCGCTTTTCCTGCCAGGGCGGCCAGGCGCCGGGCATTTCCTCGAAGTTGATCACTGGCGGCCGCCGCTTCTTGATAACGTCGGCGCTGCGTTCCGCGAGGGCGCTGACGATGATGGGCAGGGCGACCGTCGCCTCCACGTTCACCGTCACCATCGATGCGTCGGTGGCGATCTTTCGCCACGACTGGGCCTCCTCGAAGGTGCAGCCCGAGAGACCGCCCCACTGCGGCTGGTCCATGGTGATCTGGATGGCGTACTTGTGCCCGGGAAGCTCGCGCTGGAAGATGTAGCCCGCGACCTCCGACTGCTGGATGAAGTTCTTGGGCGTGCCCCCGCCGACGTAGATGACCCCGGTCGCGGGCGCCGTGGCCGAGATGTGGCCCGTTTCCAGCACGTCGCCGATGATGTCGAAGAGGAGCGGCGGCTCCGGCTGCTGCCCCGACTGACCCCGTTTCACGCGCGTCTGGGCGATGGCCAGCCCGTGCACGCTGTCGCCGAGGGCGGGGCTGTAGACCGGCACGCCGTGCTTGGTGGCGGCGGTAAGTATCCCTTCTTCCCGGGCGACCGGCGCCAGGGCGAGGCCGATGAGGCGGAAGTATTCCCGCGTCGTGTATGGGCGGCTGGTGTCGAGTGTGCGCGCAAAGTAGGCGACAAAGTCCTCGGCGGCGGAAAAATCGGCCTCAGGGGCAAGGACGTCGTAGAAGCGGTTTATGCGGCGGCGCCCCAGCTCGAGGTCGTCGCTCTCCGGGCTCCCCTGGTAGTGGGGCTTTCCCAGCGTCTCGTAGACGTCGTGAAAAAGGTTGGCGCCCGTGCTCACCAGACAGTCGATGAGCCGGTTCTCGATCAGGTAGACAATGACCTTGCGCATGCCGCCCGGGACCATCGCGCCTGCGAGGCCGAACATGATGACGACTTCGTCTTCGAGCATGCGCGACCATATGCGGGCGGCCTGGGCGAGGTTTCGCGCCTGGAAGGCGGTGCCGCCCATGCGTTCCAGCAACTCGCCGACCGTCATCCCCTCATCGACGGAAAAGGGCGCAAGGCGGGTATGGAAGAAATCGTCCACCGCTGCCGTTTCTCCTGCGTAGACTCGCCGGGACCTAGGAGGGTAACAAGGGGTGGGCGGCTGCGCTCCCGACGCTGTGCAGGGAGCCAGCGACCCGATGTCGCTCGACGGTTGACTGGGCCGCCGCCGATGCCACCGCCTTAGGGTACTCAAGGCCGCGCGGCAGGACGCGCACCGCGCAGTGCTCGATGGCGAACGTGCGTTTAGCGCTTTCGACGGCGTTCGCGGCGTCGAAGGTCTTGCACGAAAAGATGTCGACCCAGACATAGCCGTGTTCGGGGAAGGTATGGACGGAGATGTGACTTTCGGCGATGAGGACGAAGCCGGAGACGCCCCAGTCCTCGGGTTTAGTGCCGACGTAGCGGCAGATGTGAGGCGGCGCGATCTTGGTCATCCCGATCTGTTCCGGACACGAGTCCAAGAACGCGCGCACCAGGTGTTCATCGGCCAGTTTTTGCGGGTCGCCGTTGTACCCGTCAACGGTAACGTGCATTCAACCCCCCCTTTCCATCCTTGTCCCGCCGGTCCCGAACCGGGTGAGTCCGGCGGGTCTGAAGAACAAAGCTTCGCCCTGGCGGCCGGGGGCCGACAAGACGCAAGCCGCATGATAGCATAGGCGAAATGGGTATGCAATAAGACAGGGGGTTCACTTGATGGCACTTCGGCTTCGAAAGCGGCCTGTGACGTTCCTGCTGCTGGCTGCGGCGCTGGCCCTCATGGCCGCAGGCTGTGGGGAAGGGAAGGGGGAGGGGCGCGAAGGCGAGACTCTCGTGTTCGAGGGGGTGACGTATCAGGCGGCCGGCAGCTTGGGCGTCGACGCCCTTTCAGAGGAGGAAGCTGAGCAGGTGGGCGAAAGCGAGGGCGGGCAGGCGGTCTACCGCCGGAAAGCGCAGGGAAAAGACTGGCAACTCCTGACGCAGGACGAGGGGGGCTGGACGGTATGGGAACCCTCGGCCGTCGCCGTGGCGATCGACGACCTTGCAGGGCGTCTCGACGCGCCGGCGGAGGAGATCGAGGTACAGGAGGTGACGCGGGTCACGTGGCCGGACGCCTGCCTGGGGGCGGCGCAGCCGGGCGAGGCGTGCGCGCAGGTGCTGACCGACGGGTTCAGAATCATCCTGAGCGTGGAGGGGCGGGCCTACGAGTACCACAGCGACCTGCATGTCGCGGTCCGTCCGTTGGGCTGATTGAGGTAACGGAAGGCGGCGGGGGCCGTTCTAAATTTAGGAAAGGAGCGCCAGCAAGCGGAACGGAAAACGGCGGTACTCTGTTGAGGCGTTGAACCGGAGCCCGCCCCTGATCTTGGTCACCGGGGCTTCGGGGAGCCAGTGGTGAAACCGGCAACAGAAGGTCGAGCACGGCCGGGTTGCCGGTTTCCTTTGCGCGGCGCTATCGATAAGTGCTGAGAGTGCTGTCCCGTTCGTCGTTGGTCAGGCTCGCGCCGCTGCTGGTGCTGTCGTTGCTTTCGCTGTTCACGGTTGCGGTGGCGCCGGTCTGTCAGGCGCAGGAGGCGCGCGAGCGGTACGGCGTCGAGATCGTGCTCGAGGGGCAGAGCTGGGACGAGCGCAGCCTGGGCGCGGTCTTCGATGCGCTGGGCCGTCTGCCGCCGCACGTCGTGCGGGGACTCGGCAGCCGTTCCGAGGGCAGGCTGTACATCTCGTGCAACACGGAGGCCCGGACACTCTCGGGCAGAAGCGTCTTCCCAAACGGCGCCAACTTCTACTGGAACGGCGAGGGACGCAACGAGATCGTGCTTTACCCCGGGCAGGGAACGCTCACAGTGCTCCATGAGCTGGGACATGCCTATCAGTTCCGCCTGACGCCGGGCGGCCGCTACGCCTGGGTGCTTTTCGAAGCCGAGATGCGCGATTTCATGAACGCAACGGGCTGGACGCTGTTGAGCACTGACGCAGAGGTGGCTGCAGCGGTCGACCATACAGGGTTGCGTTTCGCCTACGCCGGGCCGCAAGTGTGGGAGGTCATGTCGCATGCCGACCCGCTCGAGGACTACGCCAATTCTTTCGCCCTCTTCTTCTACGACCCGGAGCGGCTGCGGTCGCTCTCCCCCGTGCGGTACGAATGGATGCTGCGCCATGTGGCGGTGGAGGCGCGCTAGCCTCGGGGTCGACGCTGCTGTGTCTCCGGTTGCGGCGGGTGCCCAACCAAAGCAGGGGTCAGACGGAGAGCGCTTTCCGGAGCGCTTCGGCGTCCGCCTGCGGCCCGACGGCTGCCATCGCTATCTTGTCAGTGGCGATGAGGCGCTTCGCCAGCGCCTGCACGTCCGCCGCCGTCACCGCGCGCAGCCGGCCCACCACGTCGTCGATGTCCTCGATCTCGCCCAGCGTGAGCAGGTCTTCGCCCGTGTACTGGGCGAGGGACATCGTCGTCTCGAGGCCGAGGCGGAAGTTGCCGGTTGTGTAGTCGCGGGCGCGCGCGAGCTCGTCGTCGCTTACCGGCTGGGCGGCCAGCTTCAGTAGCTCTTCGACGATGACCTTCGTGGCCTCGACCGCCTTATCGGCGCCCACGCCGGCGCTTATCACCAGCGCGCCCGTGTCGTAGTACCGCGAGAATGAGGAGCCGACGGAGTAGGCGAGGCCCCGTTTCTCGCGCACTTCTTTGAAGAGACGCGAGCTCATGCCGCGCCCGAGGATGCTGTTCAGAATGGCGAGCGTGAAGCGGTCGGGGTCCGTCCGGGAGACGGCCCGGATGCCGAGGGCGAGGTTGTTCTGGTCGGTCTCGCGCGATTCCACCTGTATTCGTTCCTTCGGCAGCTCATGGACCGCTGGCGAGAAGGGGGGCGGCTGAGAAGGGCGCATGGCGCCCATCTTCTTGTCGACGAGCGAGAGCGCCTGCTCGTGCTGGATGTTGCCGGCAACAGCGACGACCGTGTCATCGGGGACGTACCGGGTGTTGACGTAGTCGGCGAGGTCCTGGCGCGATACGGCGCCGACGCTCTCTTCGGTGCCGGCGACCGGCCAGCCAACAGGCTGATCGCCGTAAAGCGCGCGCGACAGCAGCTCGCTGGCCCAAGCGGCGGGCTGGTCGTGGGCGCGGCGTATCTCCTGGAAGATGACAAAGCGCTCCTTCTCGATCTCCTCCGGCTGAAGAAGGGGCCTCGTCGCCATGTCGCCGAGAACGTCGATCGCGAGCCAAGCGTAGTCGTAGGGCACTTGAGTCCAGTAGCAGGTGAGCTCTCTGTTCGTGTAGGCGTTCAGCACGCCTCCCGCTCCCTCAATTGCCTGAGAGATGTCGAGCGCGCTGGGCCTGCTTTCGCTGCCCTTGAACAGCATGTGCTCGAGGAAGTGGGAGATGCCGTTGACCCGCCGTTCCTCCATGCGCGAACCGGCGCCGATGAAGATGCATACTGCAACGGACTGGGCCGTGGGCACGGGTGTCGTGGCAACGCGCAGATTGTTGGCGAGCTTGCTCACCTGCCAGGTTATCGCCATGCGAAGGCCTTTCTGTCGTGCAGGATATCACGCCGGGGCGCAGCCGGTATCGGACGCGAGGAACGGGGCAAGCGAGCGGCCCCGGGTCGCTCTTGTTGACAACCTTGCGGCTGCGCCGATATACTTCCACCTACATCATACAGCAAGGCTTCGGGCGGAGATAGGCGGAACGGCGGGGTCGCGGACGCGACCGGGGCCATGCGGGCAAGGGCGAAAACGGGCTGATTCC
The DNA here is from genome assembly GCA_030018455.1 of Dehalococcoidia bacterium. Lineage (NCBI taxonomy): Bacteria > Bacillati > Chloroflexota > Dehalococcoidia > Dehalococcoidia bacterium. Next base: position 194,581 of record JASEFU010000003.1, on the reverse strand, counting down.
CCGGAAAAAACCTGGGGACGGGCCTTTTCATTAAAGTACAAGTGAACGACAATAGATACATGACTTCGTCAGATAGACTTCCTCTTCAGGAGGCACTTGCGGTCTCGGTAACGGCGGACATCGCCGCAAACGGCGTGCCCTTCAGCCGGGACCGTGGCGTAATCCTTCTCCTCTTACGCCTGCTGCCCGTCCGGTAGGCGGGCGCGCCTGCGCCAGGCGGGCGTGTTTCCAGGCAGGCGGCTCACACGAATTCTTCGATCACAGGTCTCGACGCGCAACGCGTATCTTAAAAGGGGGGGTTTTTCAGCATGAAAATGACAGGTGCTCAGATAATCATGGAGTGCCTGGTGAGGGAAGGCGTGGAGCTGGTGTTCGGTATACCGGGAGGGTCAACGCTGCCCTTCTACGATGCCTTCCGGCATTACCCCCAGATCCGGCATATCCTCGTTAAACATGAGCAGGGGGCCGCGCACGCCGCCGACGCCTATGCGCGGGTAACCGGCAAGGTAGGGGTCTGCTGCGCCACGTCCGGCCCCGGCGCCACCAACCTTGTGACCGGCATCGCCAACGCCTGGATGGACAGCGTCCCCATGGTGGCGATCACGGGGCAGGTTGTCACCTGGCTCATCGGGCGCGACGGCTTCCAGGAGGCGGACACGACAGGAATAACGCTGCCGATAACGAAGGCCAACTGGCTCGTGCTCCAGGCAGACGACCTGGCGCGCACGGTGAAGGAAGCCTTCCACATCGCTCGCACCGGCCGGCCCGGCCCCGTGCTCATCGACGTGCCGCGCGACGTTTTCATCCAGGAAGCGGAGTTCGAGTACCCGGAGACGGTCGATCTGCCGGGCTTCCGGCCAACGCTCGACGGTCATCCGGCGCAGATAAGGAAGGCGGCGCAGCTCATCGCCGAGTCTGAAAAGCCGCTAATCCTCGCCGGCCACGGGGTGAAGATATCGCGGGCGTTTGAGGAGTTGAAGGAGCTGGCGGAGAAGGCGCATATCCCCGTGATCACCACGCTCCTTGGCATCAGCGGTTTCCCCGGGTCGCACCCACTCTGCATGGGGATGCCGGGAATGCACGGCATGTACTGGAACAACCTGGCGATAGGACAGGCCGACCTCCTGATTGCGATCGGCATGCGCTTCGATGACCGTGTAACGGGAGCGCTGAAGGACTTCGCTCCGCATGCCCGCGTCATCCACATCGACATCGACCCGGCCGAGATCGGGAAGAACGTCAAGCCTACAGTGCCGATTGTCGGTGACGTGAAGCGGGTGCTGGCGGCGCTCAACCCGCTTGTCAAAGAGAAGCGCCACGACGAATGGCTGGCGTGGATCCGCAAGGTGCGCGAGGAGCACCCATCGATCGCGATTCCCGACAACGATGAGCTTCTGCCGCAGTACGTGGTGAAGAAGATCTACGAGTTGAGCGGTGGCCAGGGGTACGTTGTGACCGGCGTCGGCCAGCACCAAATGTGGGCGGCGCAGTACTTCTGGAACGACAAGCCGAACTCGTTCGTCACGTCCGGCGGCCTGGGGCCGATGGGCTTCGAGGTGCCGGCGGCGATGGGCGTACAGTTCGCCCACCCAAAGGAGCTGGTGTGGTCAATCTGCGGCGACGGCGGCTTCCAGATGACGATGCAGGAGCTGGCTGCCATCGTCGAGCACGAACTGCCCATCAAGTTCGCCATCCTCAACAACTCGTTCCTGGGGATGGTGCGTCAGTGGCAGGAAATGTTCTACGGCAACCGCGTGTTCGCCACCCGCGAGTTCGGCCCCGATTACGTGAAGCTCGCGGAAGCCTTCGGTCTCATGGGCCTGCGAGTGACCGAGAGGAAGCAGGTTGAAGGGGCCATCCACTTGGCGCTGACGCACCCCGGGCCGGTGCTGATCGACTTCCAGGTGAAACCGGACGAGTGCGTTTACCCCATGGTCCCGCCCGGCGCGAGCCTTTCAGAGACAATCGACCAGCCGCCGGTCGAGGCAAAGCCGACGCCGCGGCGCGAGAAAGTGAAAGCAAAATGACGAAGAACACAAAACACACAATTGTCGCCCTGGTCGAGAACAAGCCCGGCGTATTGAACCGCATCGCCAGCAAGTGGCGGCAGAGAGGGTTCAACATCGAAAGCCTGGCCGTCGGTCACAGCGAAATACCGGGGCTCTCTCGCATGACGTTTGTCCTCGGCGGGCCGGCGGCCGATGTGGAGCAGGTTACCAAGCAGCTCTATAAGGTCGTCGACGTAGTAAAGATAAGCGACCTCACGGAGGAGGAGATCGTCACCCGGGAGCTGGCCCTGATCAAGGTGAACGCGACCGATCAGAACCGAGGCGCGATCATCGAGATCGTCGACATCTTCCGCGGCGAGATAGTGGACGTCAGCCCCGATTCCGTCGTGGTCGAAATCACCGGAACGGAAGACAAGGTCGATGCCGCGTTTGAGATGCTGAGGCCCTATGGGATCCGCGAGCTGGCGCGGACGGGCCGCGTGGCGGTCACACGCGGACGCGCCACGTCGACGCTGGAACTGGAGAGCGCGGGGGAACGCAAGTACCGTCCTGCGGGGCAGGGCAAGCCGCGGGTGGGCAGCCTGCTCTAGTGTTTGCGCGTACGTCATGAGCGGGAGAAAGGAAACGGAACGTCATGGCTAAGATCTACTACGACAGCGACGCGGACCTGGGTCTCGTCAAGGACAAGACCATAGGGATAGTGGGCTACGGTAGCCAGGGGCACGCCCACGCCCAGAACCTGCGCGACAGCGGCTGCAACGTGCTCGTCGCCGAGATCCCGGGGCCGCGATGGAAGGAGGCCGAAGAAGCGGGCTTCACCGTGCAGACGGCGGCGGAGGTGGCGTCGAAGGCGGACATCATCATGGTCCTCGTGCCGGACCAGTTCCAGCGCGCCGCCTACTACGACTCCATCGAGCAGGGGATGCGCGCGGGCAAGACGCTCATGTTTGCGCACGGCTTCAACATACACTTCGGCCAGATTCTGCCTCCTGCCGATGTCGATGTGAGCATGGTGGCGCCGAAGGCCCCCGGGCACCTGGTGCGCCGGCTGTTCACGGAAGGCGTCGGCACGCCGGCGCTCGTCGCCGTGCAGCAGGACGCGAGCGGACGCGCGAGGGAGACGGCGCTCGCCTACGCGAAGGGGCTGGGCAGCACGCGCGCGGGCGTCATCGAGACGACGTTCAAGGAAGAGACGGAGACCGACCTTTTCGGCGAGCAGGCGGTGCTCTGCGGCGGCGCGACGTCGCTCGTGAAGGCCGGCTTCGAAACGCTGATCGAAGCGGGCTATCAGCCGGAGATCGCTTACTTCGAGTGTCTGCACGAGCTGAAACTCATCGTCGACCTGATGTACGAGGGCGGGCTCATGCACATGCGTCACAGCATCAGCGATACGGCCGAGTACGGCGACCTTACGCGTGGGCCGCGGGTTATCGACGATTATGTGCGCGAAACGATGCAGGAGATACTGAAAGAGGTGCAGGACGGGACGTTCGCGCGGGAGTGGCTGCTGGAGAACCAGGTCGGGCGCCCGTCGTTTCAGGCGTTGCGGCGTCAGGACAGCGAGCACCTGATCGAGCAGGTGGGCGCCGAGCTCCGCGCCATGATGAGTTGGCTCCGGAAGTGAAGCGCTGCCATGTGGGGAGGGGCTTAGCCACTGCGGGAAAGGAGGCTCGGAAGTTACAGGTGAGCGATGACGTTCTCGACTCGTCTTCCTTCGGTTTCGTCGTATCAGGCTCGGATACTGTCTCTTGGATGGTGCGTTGGCCTATGTCGAACGTGTGAGCGATCGCGCGCTGAGATATGAGGCCAACGATCTGGTTCAGCTGCAACTGGAGATGAGGCGAGCCTATTATGAGGAATTGCGTGGGCGCATCCGGAATCTGAGGAGGGCCCTCCAGAAGCAACAGAACGCAGCTCTCTGCCAAGACGAGAATGCGGCGTTCAAGTGGACGATGTTGTCGCCTGAATCGGCGACTGGAAGGTACATGCGAGAACTGCACGACACGGCGGTGTTCTGGCTGGGGATTCTTTGCAGCAGACCTGGGTCAGAAGATCTGCGGAAGAGCGACCGACTGCGCTCTATGTACTCTACCCCAGCCTGAAGGCTGGGGCATAGAGAGGCTGGGGCATGAGCATCAGCTAGGGTCTGGACGATGCCGTTGTACCACGTCTGGTTTGTGACGAAGCGCCGCAAATGGCTGCTTGAAGGCGAGGTTGGTGAAACCGCTAAGGAGCTTATAGCTGAGGTTGCGCAGCAAAGACACATCGAGTTACTCGCCTGCGAGAGCGTGGTGGACCATGTTCATCTGCTGCTGCGGGTTGGCGACAGGAGCGAGCTTTCTAGGGCCATGAACCTCATCAAGGGCAAGACGTCGAGGCTGCTGTTCGAACGCTTCCCAGACTTACGAATGGACGCAAAGACCAGCCGTTTGTGGCAGCATCGCTACGGCGCGACCATAGTGCCAGACGTCGCTGGGGAGGCTGTGAAAGGGTACATTGCTACCCAATGGAACCGACTGGAGAAATATGAACGCCCTTAATGTGAACTGCCCGGAGGCAAACGGTTCGCCGGTCCTCATGCCCCAGCCTTCAGGCTGGGGTGCAGAAGCGCGATGGTCGCTTTCGCTGGCCCGAGGGGGAACCGCGAGCCCTTCCATGCCCAGCCATCCCTCGGACTTCTCTTGCTGGCGGGGTTGTCCATTGCTCAACCTTCGAGTGCCCTCCCCGTTGTCAGCGGGCGAGGGCCGGATGAGATCGCACTTCAGCCAGCGATATCAGCAGAAGGAGGTTGAGTAAGATGGCAGAAAGAGTGTTCATATTCGATACGACGCTCCGCGACGGCGAGCAATCCCCGGGCGTGGCGTTGACCGTGCAGGACAAGCTCCAGATCGCGCGCCAGCTCGAACGGCTGCGGGTGGACATAATCGAAGCCGGCTTCCCCGTGTCGTCGCCGGGCGACTTCGAGGCGGTGAGCACGGTCGCGAGGGAGATCCGGGAGTGCATCGTCGCCGGGCTCGCCCACGCCAACCCGGACGCCGTTGACGCCTGCTGGGACGCGGTGAAGAACGCCGCCAGCCCGCGGATACACGTCTTCCTCTCGAGTTCCGACATCCACATGGCGCACCAGTTGCGGAAAGGCCGCGACGAGGTGCTGGAGATGGCGCGGACGCAGGTCGCGCGGGCCAAAGGCTATACATCGGATGTCGAGTTTAGCCCGATGGACGCCACCCGCTCTGACCCCGAATACGTCTACCAGATGGTGGAGCAGGTGATCGACGCGGGGGCAACGACGGTGAACATCCCCGACACGGTGGGCTACGCTTTCCCGGAGGAGTTCGGCGAGTTCATTCGCAGCATCTTCGAGCGGGTGCCGAACATCCACAAGGCGATTGTCTCCGTGCATTGCCACAACGACCTGGGAATGGCGGTCGCCAACTCCCTGATGGCGGTGCGAGCGGGCGCCCGGCAGGTCGAGTGCTGCATCAACGGCATCGGCGAGCGCGCGGGCAACGCCTCTCTGGAAGAAGTCGTAATGGCGCTGCGGACACGGCAGGACTTCTTTGGGCTCGAGACCCGCGTAAACACGAAGGAGATACACCGCACAAGCCGGCTGGTGTCAGACCTGACGGGAATGACGGTCCAGCCCAATAAGGCGATCGTCGGCGGCAACGCCTTTCGGCACCAGTCGGGGATCCACCAGGATGGCGTCCTGAAGATGCGTGAGACGTATGAGATCATGGACGCGCGTGACATCGGCCTGTCGTCCGCAGGCGCCGACATCGTGCTCGGCAAGCTGTCGGGACGCCACGGCTTCAAGGCGCGGCTCGACCGCCTAGGCTACGAGCTGACCGCGGAGGAGTTTTCGCGCGCCTTCGCCGCCTTCAAGGAGCTGGCCGACAAGAAGGCGGAGATCGACGACCGCGACATCGAGGCGCTGATAGGGGAAGAGTTGCGGACGGAGGAAGAGGTGTACCACCTGGACCTCCTGCAGGTGTCGTGCGGGAACCAACTCGTGCCGACAGCGACGGTGCGCCTCATCGGGCCCGGCGGCGAGGAGCTGGTGCAGACGGCGACGGGCACGGGCCCCGTGGACGCCGCCTTCGAGGCGATAAACGCTATCGTCGGCGTGCCGAACAGGCTGCTGGAGTTCTCGGTGAAGAGCATTACCGCCGGCATCGACGCCATCGGCGAAGTGCTGGTACGGATTGAGTCCAATGGCAGCACGTACGTCGGACGGGGCGCGGACACGGACATCGTCGTCGCATCAGCGAAGGCGCTGATGAACGCCCTTAACCGGATGCCCGTCGTGCAGGCGCGCGCCGCCGGCGGAGCGAAAGGCAAGCGGTAAGAGATACGATGGCGCCAAGCAATGAAGAAGCAAGTAAAGCAAGAGAACGATTGACAAAGCGTTCCGCTCCTCGTAAAGTGAAAGAGACGGGACTGGCCTATTTCACGGAGGGAGCGAAGGCTATGTCGGATGTGGCCGTCGCCAAGCTATCGAGCAAGCATCAGATCACGCTGCCCGCCGCCATGGTCCGACGGTTGCGACTCGAGCCGGGTGACACACTTGCGGTCGGCTTGGAAGATGACAAGATCGTGCTGCGTCCCCGGCCGAGGGACTGGGTCAGGTATTACCGGGGCCGGCTCCGAGGAGTTTATGGGTCGAGCGTGGAGGAGATGGACGAGTACGTACGCAAAGAGAGGGAGAGTTGGCGACGCCGCGCGGAGCAGCTCGATTCTTGAAGGCGCTCTCTAAGTGCCGGAGGGTGAATCTCGATACTAATGTCCTGGTCTACTACCTGGAGGACAGGGCGCCGTACGCCGAGCTTATGGAGGCCTTGTTCCGCCTGGTCAGCGAAGCGCAACTGGAAGCCGTGATATCGTCCATCGCTCAGATGGAGTTGCTCGTCAAGCCCATTAGGGATGGGGACTTGGAGGCCACAGGCGAGATAATCGAACTGACAGAGCGAACCCCGAATCTGCGAGTGGTTGACGTTTCTCGACCCGTCGCTTTGCACGCGGCAGTTGTGCGCGCGCAGGGGCTGGATGTCCCGGACGCTCTAATAGTGGCAACGGGGGCTTTTGCCGAATGTGATGCCACGATAACAAACGATGGTCGCTGGCGCCGTGCCGTCGAGGCCCTGGGCGTCCGCGGCCCGGCAATGATTCGCGGAGAAACGCGCTTGAACATGCCGGAGATCATTTATCTGCATGATTACGCTGACGGCTAACCGGTGAAGGGGCGCGAATTGGGGATGACGCTGGCTGAGAAGATTCTGGCGGCGCACTGCGGCCGCGAATCGGTGCGGCCCGGCGAGCTGATAAGCGCGCGGGTCGACTTCGTGATGGCGAACGACGTAACGGCGCCGCTCGCCATCCAGGAGTTCCGCAAATTGGGCGTGGACCGCCTTTTCGACCCGCGAAGGGTGGCGTTCATTCCGTCGCACTTCATCCCCAACAAGGACATCCAGAGCGCGCAGAACGCGAAGTTCATGCGCGAGTTCGCGCTCGAGCAGGGAGCCGTCTACTACGAGCAGGGCCGCGCCGGCGTTGACCACGTGCTCCTCCCCGACGACGGCTGGGTGCTGCCCGGCGACGTCGTTGTTGGGGCGGACTCGCACACCTGCACTTACGGCGCCCTCGGCTGCTTCGCTACTGGGATGGGCAGCACCGACATCGCCTGCGCCATGGCGACGGGCGACATCTGGATGCGCGTGCCGGCGACGATCAAGGTCGTCTACAACGGCAGGCCGGCTCGCTGGGTCGGCGGCAAGGACATTATTCTGCACACTATCGGCGATATCGGTGTCGACGGAGCACTGTATTGCGCCCTCGAATTTCACGGCGAGGCGCTGCGGCACATCGGCATGGAGGGCCGCTTCACGATAAGCAACATGGCAATCGAGGCCGGCGGCAAGGCGGGGCTGATGGCGCCGGACGAAACGACGCTGGCGTACGTGCGCGAACGGGCGAAGCGGGACTGGCGCGTCTACGAGCCGGACCCCGGCGCCGAATATCGGGAGGCGCGCGAGTACGACGTATCGAACCTTGAGCCGATGGTCGCGCTGCCGTCGTCGCCCGCGAACGCGGTGCCCCTGAGCAAGGCGCCGCGCGTGAACATCGATCAGGTGTTCATCGGCAGTTGCACCAACGGGCGGCTGGCGGATCTGCGGCTGGCGGCGGAGGTCATCCGCGACCGCAAAGTGCACGAGAACGTGCGCTGCATCGTCGTGCCGGCGTCGCACGAGGTGTATTTGCAGGCGCTGCGCGAGGGGCTGCTGGAGACGTTCGCTGAGGCCGGCTGCGCGGTATCGACGACGACGTGTGGGCCGTGTCTGGGCGGTTACATGGGCATACTGGCCGAGGGAGAGCGCTGCGTGAGCACAAGCAACCGCAACTTCCCCGGCCGCATGGGGCACGTGCGGTCGGAGGTGTACCTGGCTAACCCCGCGGTGGCGGCGGCGAGCGCCGTCGCCGGGCGGCTGGCCGGCCCCGAGGAGGTGGTGAAGTGACTCTGCGCGGACATGTGCACAAGTACGGGGCGAACGTGGACACGGACGCCATTATCCCCGCCCGCTACCTGAACATGACCGACCCGGCAGAGCTCGCAAAGCACTGCATGGAGGACATCGACGAGGGGTTCGCGGAGCGGGTGCGCCCGGGTGACGTAATAGTCGCGACGACGAACTTCGGATGCGGCTCCTCGCGGGAACACGCGCCGCTGTGCATAAAGGCGGCGGGCGTAAGCTGCGTTATCGCCAAAAGCTTTGCGCGCATCTTCTATCGCAACGCCATCAACATCGGCCTGCCGATTCTTGAGTGCGACGACGCGGTTGATGGGACGGACGCCGGCGATGGGCTTGAGGTGGAATTGGAGTCGGGCGTCATTCGCAACCTTACGAAGGGTTCGACGTTCCGAGCCAAGCCCTATCCCGACTTCATGCTCGAGCTGATGCGGGCGGGCGGCCTGGTGGAGTACACCAGGCGGCGTCTCGCCGAAAGGAAGCCCTAGGCAGAGCGAGCGATGAGCAGAGGCGGACGACGGTACCGGCCGGGCCTGAGGGCCGTGTTCACAAACTGGCGGGAATCACCGCTGCCATTCCACCGGAAGGTCGGCGTTGCTGTCGCGAACAACTGGCGGAAGTTGCGCAGCGGCCGCAGTTGCTGCGGCCATTACGGCGAGCCCGGCTGCTGACAGGTGGCGCGAGAGCCCCGTGAGGGCGGACAAGAGAACAAATAGAGGAAGGATACGGGAGAAGTGTATCGGATTGCGGTGATACCGGGCGACGGGACGGGCCCTGAGGTCGTGCGCGAAGGGCTGAAGGTGCTGGAGGCAGCCTCGCGGGCGGAGGGCTTCCGGTACGAGACGACGGAATACGACTTCGGCGGCGACCGCTATCTCAGGACGGGCGAGACGCTGCCGGACAACGCCATCGAGGAGTTGCGGCGCTTCGATGCCATCTACCTGGGGGCCATCGGCCACCCGGACGTGGCGCCGGGCATCCTCGAGAAGGGCATCCTGCTGCGCCTGCGCTTCGAGCTCGACCAGTACATTAACCTGCGCCCGGTGAAGCTTTACCCCGGCGTCGACTGCCCGCTCAAGGACAAGGGCCCCGAAGACATCGACTTCGTGGTCGTGCGCGAGAACACGGAAGGGTTGTACGGCGGCATGGGCGGCTTCCAGTACAAGGGGACACCGCAGGAGGTGTCGACGCAGGTCCACCTGACCACGCGCTTCGGCGCCGAGCGTGCGATACGCTACGCCTTCGACGTGGCGCGAAAGCGCAACCGGATGAAGCAGCTTCACCTCGTCGGCAAGACGAACGTGCTCACGTTCGTTCACGACACCTGGTGGCGGGCGTTTAACGAGGTCGGCGAGACCGACTACCCCGACATCCGGCGGGAGTACGCGCACGTCGACGCCACGTGCATGTGGTTCGTGAAGAACCCCGAGTGGTTCGACGTGATCGTTGTCGAGAACATGTTCGGCGACATCATCACCGACCTCGGGGCGATGATACAGGGCGGCATGGGCATCGCGGCGGGCGGGAACATCAACCCGAACGGCGTATCGATGTTCGAGCCGATAGGGGGCAGCGCGCCGAAGTACACAGGCCAGAACGTGATCTGCCCCCTGGCGGCGATCGGCGCCGTGCAGATGCTCCTGACTGAGCTGGGCGAGGAATCGGCGGCGGACCGCGTGGAGCAGGCGATGGTGAAGGCGCTGACGAGCGGGCAGATCAAGTCGCTGAGCGCGGGTCGCATGGGGCTGAGCACATCGCAGGTAGGCGACCTCGTCGCCTCGCTTGTCTAGTCGGAGGCATGAACGGCCAGGGCTTGTGCGCCAACGAAGCAACGACAATTGCTAACTCGGGAGTAATTTGCTACAATAGGCCCGAAAAGTTGGCATTCCCGGTGAATTTGCAAGTGGTGGTGTTTTGCTAAATAGTGTACGCATTGCAGCATAGTCCATGCGGCAGGGTAGTACCGACAATTCAGGGGCAGATGGCTTTTGTGCCCGACCCGTTGCCGCGCCAAATGGACTTGGATGCTTCTCTCGTGTTCCTGCTCGACCGGGCGTCGCGCTCGGTGGCCAGACTTGCCGGAATCGGCGAGACGCTGCGTAACCCTCATCTGCTGATCAGACCTTTTGTGCGGCGCGAGGCTGTCCTCTCCTCAAGGATCGAGGGAACTCAGGCGTCGATATCGGACTTGTTCTTATTTGAGGCTGCCGGGGAGAGGCGGGCTCGGGGGGATGTCAGGGAGGTCGCCAATTATGTTCGGGCCCTGGAGTACGGCCTCGCTCAACTCAATCTGTTGCCGATCAGCATAAGATTGGTCAACCAGATTCACGCCGAGTTGCTGGCCGACGTGCGCGGCAAAGACCAGAGGCCGGGTGAACTTCGGGGATGCCAGGTATGGATCGGTTCAGAAGGGACAAGCATCGAGGAAGCGCGATACATCGCGCCTCCGCCTGACCTTGTGCCAGAAACACTGGCAGACTGGGAGAGATTTGTAAACGAGGATGTGCTGATCCCTCCGTTGGTTCAATGCGCGATGATGCATTATCAGTTTGAAGCCATACACCCTTACCGTGACGGAAACGGCCGCATCGGGCGGCTCTTGATAACCCTCTTCTTGTGTGCGAAAGGCGTACTACCCACTCCGCTGCTGTATCTTAGCGCATTCTTTGACCGTCACCGAAACGAGTACTATGACCATCTTTACGATGTAAGCGCGCGCGGCGCCTGGCATTCGTGGCTGCGGTTCTTCCTTCGAGGCGTGGCAGAGCAGGCGCAGGATGCGCTGGTAAGGTCGAGACGAATCAGGGTGCTGCAAGAGGAATACAGGGCAACGCTGCATGCGGCAGGCGTGTCGGGAAACGCTGTGCGTCTGCTGGACGAACTGTTTGCCTATCCGTTCATGACCGTGCCTTTCGCTCGGCGGCTTTTGGGGAGCAGCGCGCAAGGGGCTCGAAACGCCCTTGAGAAGCTGAGGAAGACCAGCATAGTGCGCCTGGATAAGGGTAAGTGGCCGCGAGTCTATGTTGCATCGGAACTCCTTGAGGCGATTGAGGCACCGGTCGTAGCGGAGATCAGTGTTGACAAATCGTGACCTACTACCGGCGTCGGCCCGGCCTGCCTGTGTCTAGAATGGGTGCTGCTATGAAAAGCGTGGAGCTGTACGATACGACGTTGCGTGATGGGACGCAGATGGAGGGCATTTCCCTCTCCGTCGAGGACAAGCTGAAGATCGCGCAGAAGCTCGATGAGTTGGGCATCCACTACATCGAGGGCGGCTGGCCCGGCTCCAACCCCAAGGACGCGGAGTTCTTCGTGCGGGCGCAAGCGCTGCGACTGCGGAACGCGAAGATCGTCGCCTTCGGAAGCACCCGTAGGGCCGGTGTGGCCGTCGAGAGCGACGCGAACCTGCGCGCGCTCGTCGATGCCCGCACGCCCGCGGTCACCCTCGTGGGGAAAGCGAATGAGGAGCACGTGCGACTGGTGCTCGAGACGTCACTCGAAGAGAACCTGGCGATGATCACCGATTCCATCGCTTTCATGAAGTCGCACGGCCTGACGGTGTTCTTCGACGCGGAGCATTTCTTCGATGGGTTCCGCGATAACCGCGAATATGCGCTGGAGTGTCTGCGCGCCGCCGCGAAGGCAGGCGCCGATTGCCTGGTGCTATGCGATACGAACGGGGGCACCGTCACGAGCAAGGTCGTCGAGGCCGTGGCGGCGGCGCGCGCGCTGGGCGCGCCTGTCGGTATTCACGCCCACAACGATGCCGATCTCGCCGTCGCCAACTCCCTCGCCGCTGTGGAAGCGGGCGCCGTCCACGTCCAGGGCACGATGAACGGCTACGGCGAGCGCTGCGGGAACGCCAACCTCGTCAGCATTATCGCCAATCTCAAGCTGAAGATGGGCATCGATTGCGTGAGCGATCAGCAGCTCGCGCGACTGACCGAGATCTCGCACTACGTGAGCGAGATCGCCAACATGGTGCCGGACGACCACGCGCCTTACGTGGGCGCAAGCGCATTCGCGCACAAGGCGGGGATGCACGTTGCGGCCGTCGTTAAAAGCGAGTCGTCGTACCAGCACATCGATCCGGCCGTGGTGGGTAACGAAAAGCGGGTGCTTGTCTCTGAGTTGGCCGGGTACCGCAACGTCATCAGCAAGCTGAAAGAGCGGGGAGTCGATATCGCCCTCAGCAACGAGGAGGCGCGGGAGCTCCTAGAGCGGGTGAAGGCGAAGGAGGCGGAAGGGTACCAGTACGAGGGCGCGGAGGCCTCGTTCGAGTTGCTGGCGCGCCGCAGCCGGCCCGGGTACGAGCCGCCGTTCGAGCTGAAGGACTTCCTGGTCGTCGTGCGCCGTCACAGCGAGCCGGAGCGCGGCGAGGCAGGCGAGATGCTCGCCGAGGCCGCAGTCAAGGTGCGCGTGGACAGCGAGACCATGCACACGGTCGCTGAGGGCGACGGCCCGGTCAACGCGCTCGACCTGGCGGTACGGAAGGCGCTGCTGGAGTTCTACCCCACACTTGAAGCCGTCAAGCTGGTCGACTACAAGGTACGCATCGTCGACAGCCCATCGGGGACGGCGGCCATCGTGCGCGTGCTCATCGAATCGACGGACGGCGAGCACGCGTGGACGACGGTCGGCTGCTCTCCGAACATCATCGAGGCGAGCTGGCTGGCGTTGTCGGACAGCCTGGAGTGGTGGCTGGTGCGGCGTTCGCGGTGAACGTCAGAGCTGCTTCCGGCTCAGCGGGAGCGCCACCGTAAACTCGGTCCCTTCTTGCTGCGAGCTCTTCACCGTTATCTCGCCGCCGTGCGCCTGCACCACCTCCGAGGCGATAGCAAGGCCGAGCCCCGTGTGACCTTCGTCCGCGCCTGAGCCGTTCACCTGATAGAAGCGCTCGAACAGGTGCGGCAGGTGTTCGGGAGGTATGAGCGAGCCGCTGTTGCGCACGGATACCCTCACGGAGCCGTTGACGACTTTCGCCTCCACGCTGATGTGGCCGCTTTCCGGGGTGTGGCGCACCGCGTTGTCGACGAGGTTGGAGAAGACCTGCTCCAGGGCCCGCCCGTCGCCCTCATATTGTGGGAGGTCGTTAGCCCTGAGGCGCATTTCGATCTGCTTCTCTGTTGCGCGCTGCTGGAACCGCTCAACTGTCGCCTGCAACAACTCCTCCAATTGCAGCGGCTCGATTTGCAGCGCCGCCTGGCCGGCCTCGATGCGGGAAAGCTCGAGAAGCTCGTCGACGAGGGTGCGCATGCGCTGCGCCTCATCGTTTATGATGCGCGCCGCATCGGCGAGCCCTTCCGGGGTATCGATTGCGCCGTCGACCATCGCCTGGCTGAAGCCCTGGATTGAGGTGAGGGGCGTGCGCAGCTCGTGGGAGGCGTCGGCGAGGAACTGACGCAGGGCGCTTTGCGAGCGATCGACCTCTCTTGCCATGGTGTTGAAAGCGGTCGCCAGGCGTCCCACTTCATCGCGTCCGCGCACGTCGATCTGCTGGTCGTACCTGCCGCGGGCCATCTCCTCGGAGGCGCGCGTGATCTGGGCGAGCCGGCCGGAGATGGAGCGGGAGAGGAGCAGGGCGACGGCGACGGATATGACGAGGGCGATGCCGCCGGCGACGGCAAGGCGGGGCAAAACGTCCAGCCAGGCGGAGGTGATGTCCTCTTCCGGCACCGCCACAACCGTGCGATAACTGCTGAGAATAGTGGGGCTCGGGCGCTCTCCCCCCGCCGTTGTGTCGAGCGGGGTGAAGAGGAGCAGGTTCGTACCGTTTTCGCTGAAGCGGATCTGCCAGACGTATATCGGCCCCACGCGTTCGGTGCCTGCTGTCGCGGTGTTGAAGGCGTCGACAGTGGCTCCCTCTAGGCGGTCCTCGGTATCGAAGACCACCCGCGAGGTCGCCTTGTCGACGAGCAGGAGACGGACGTCGAACCGCTCGGCGTAGCTTTTCAGGACGGAAGTCATATCCTCCGTGGACAGTCCCACCCATTCCAGATACGTGACCTGGAGGGCGAGGGGTTCCGCAAGCCGTCCTACGCGCTCCCGCGCTTGTTCCACCTCCGAATCGCGCAGGAACAGAACGAAGGCTGTGCCCGCGGAGAAAAGGCATACGAATATGATGAAAGCGAACGCGGCGATGAGCTTGGTGCTAAGGCTTCTCGGCATCTTCCGCCACCACCAGCTTGTAGCCGATGCCCCAGACGGTCTGAATGTGGACGCGCGAGCCCGCGAGCTTCTCGCGTAGCCACGCGACGTGGACGTCGATTGTGCGGCTGTCGCCGTAGAAATCGAGTCCCCAGACCTGCTGGATCAGCCGCTCGCGGTCCATGACCATTCCCTCATTGCGAAGAAAAGCGGCGAGCAGGTCGAACTCTTTGCTGCGCAGGTTCAGGGGACGGCCGTCGAGGACGGCTTCGCGTCGGCCGACGTCGATCCGGAGTCCGCCTGCCTCGAGCACGGCAGCGGGTTCCGCCGCCGCCTGCGCCCGGCGGAGAACGGCCTTCACCCGCGCCACAAGCTCTCTGGGGTTGAACGGTTTCGTGACGTAATCGTCGGCGCCCAGTTCGAGCCCCACCACCTTGTCCACGTCCTCGCCTTTTGCCGTGAGCATGATGATGGGCACGTTGCTCTGCTTCCGGAGTTCGCGGCAGACGGTGAGGCCGTCGACCTCAGGCATCATGAGGTCGAGGACGATGAGATCGGGGCGGTGCGCCTGCGCCTTTTCGAGCGCCTGGCGGCCGTCGTATGCAGCCTCGACCTCGAACCCCTCTTTCGTGAGATAGAGGCGCGTTAGCTGCACGATGTTCCGCTCGTCGTCGACGACAAGGATCGTCTGTGCCATCAGCGGCCGCCTTATCCGTACGGCGTTGATCTTGACAGATTACAACCCGGGGAGCAAATCGGCAGGTGATCGGCGATTCGATAAGATGCCGATCGCTCCAGGGAATTATCGTGCGTTATGCCCCCGTTAATGATACGCGAATCGCGGGGAATTGCCACTCGTTGGCGGGCGGCGGCACGCGTGGCGGCGCTCGTGACGTGAGTGCTATCATTCGGACGTCCGGCAATTGACGCAGCAAAGAACGATGCGCGGCTGCCTGCAGGCGAGGAGGGAGAATGGCAGAGCTGTTTGGCCGTGAATGGAGCCGCGAGGACCTCGCGGCGATGACGGGAGACATATCTCAAATCGGCGGCGTGAAGCTCGCGGAACTTACCGACGGCCCCGAGCGCGGCGTGCGCGTCGCCGATTGCCGCACCGGCGGCGGACTCAGTTTTACGGTGCTTCTCGATAGGGGGATGGACATCGGAGCGGCAGAGTACAAAGGGGTGCCCCTGGCCTGGCTTTCGGGCGCCGGTTTCGCCCATCCTGCGCATTATGAGCCGGAAGGTGTGGGATGGCTGCGGACGTTCGGCGGCGGGCTGATGACGGGCTGCGGACTGACCCAGATCGGCGCGCCGAGTGAAGGGATGGAGAAGGAGCCGCTGGGGCTGCACGGGCGGCTGTCCGTCATCCCGGCGCGAGGCGTAATCGTCGACAGTGAGTGGGAGGGCGACGAGTACAGGTGGCGCCTCCAGGGGCGGATGAAGCAGTACCGGCTGTTCAGCGAGCACCTGGAGTTGCGGCGGACGATCAGCTTCCGCCTCGGCGGGCGCGACATCCGGATAGAAGACAGCGTGACGAACCTGGGCGACACGCCGTCGCCGTTCATGCTCTTGTACCACGTGAATCTCGGGTTCCCGTTGCTCAGCCCGGAAAGCGAGATGGTGGCCGCGCCGCACACCGTGGAGCCCCGGGACGACGTGGCCGCCGGGGGGCTGGACGCGTGGGCCAGGTTTCAGTCGCCGGCAGCGGAGTTTCAGGAGCAGGTGTTCCTTCACGATCTGCCCGCAGACCATGAAGGAATGGCCGAGGCGGCGCTGCGCAACCCCTGGTTGGGGCTGTCGGTGCACGTGCGTTACCGAAAGGCGGAGCTGCCGTATCTCACGCAATGGCGGATGATGGGGAAAGGCACGTATGTGCTGGGACTTGAGCCCGGCAACGCTTTCGTCTTGGGACAGGCGGCGGAACGTGCTGCCGGCCGGCTCCAGACAATTGAGCCGGGAGAGGAGAAGCGGCTCTTGGTCGAAATCGGTGTGCGCGAGGAATAACAGGCGGCGGCGCGACGGGAATAAGCGCCGCGATGGTTTTCGCAGAAACTGTTGCTAAAAAGTATGCGCATTTGCTATACTCAGCGCCGCGTAGAGCCCCGCACGGTCATGGAGTGACGGGCAAGGCAGCCCGTCGACAGCCGGTGCCGCAAAGCCCCGGCCGGGGAGGTGGTTCGTGGAAATACCCGTTTTGCCAAAATGTCAGAAGTGCAAGATAGGAGACCTCGTTCCCCTATCTGATTTTGGCAGTCAGGGCGCACCCATTCACTACAAAGCATGGGCTTGCACTAACCCCGAATGCGGTTTCAACATCAAGATCCGCAACGGCGACCTCTACATAGACGAGCCCATCACGAGCGGCGCCCTGCACACTCCCCGCTACCGCTGACCGCGCTGGTCCAATGTCATAGGAGGGCAATCATTGGAGGACGCTCCCGGAGGGGCGTCTTTTCACCTGCCGATGCCCAGGTAGCGCAGTCCCGCCGCCTCGATTGGCTCCCTTCGAAGCGCGTTGCGCCCGTCCAGCACTACCGAGCAGCCCCGGAACGATGCCGGATCGAGGCCGCGGTACTGGTCGTGGAGCGCCTGGACAACCACCGCGTCGACCTGCGGCGGCGGGAAGGCGGGCGGCGGCTGGAGGCCGAGCGCGCGCACCTCCGCATCGCTGAAGTAAGGATCGTGGACAAGGACGCGCGCGCCGGCAGCGGAGAGCTCGCGCGCCAGTGCGAACGTGCTTGAGTAGGCGGCTTCCTTGACGTTGGGACGGTAGGAGAGGCCGAGAATAAGGACGGTCTTGCCGGAAAGACCGCCGAGCGCCCGCGAGAGCTTTTCCGCCGCGTAGCCGGCCATGCCGTCGTTCGTCTCCCGCGCCGTCCGCGGCAACGACATGGCGGGCGCGTTCTCGAGCAGAAAGCGCGGGTAGACGGGGATGCAGTGTCCGCCCACGCCGACGCCGGGCTGGTGGATGTGCGAGAACGGTTGTGAGTTGGCGGCCGCTATCGCCTCCGTCACGTCGACGCCGAGGTCGTCGGCTGCGCGCGCCAGCTCGTTGGCGAGGGCGATGTTGACGTCGCGGTAGGTGGTCTCCGCCAGCTTCACGAACTCGGCCGTCTCGCAGGAGGCGACGGGCGTCACCGTGGCGTCGAGGGCCCGCTGATAGAACGTGACGGCCCTTCGTGTGCTCTCCGCATCGATCCCGCCCACGATCTTGGGGTAGCGCCGGAGGTCGGCGAGGACGCGCCCGACGTAGACGCGCTCGGGGCTGTAAGCGAGGGCGAAGTCGCGCCCCGCTTTCAGGCCGCCCGCTTCCAGCAGCGGGCCGAGGCGCCGCCGCGTGGTACCCACGGGAACGGTCGTCTCCAGGACTACGAGGGAACCGCGTCGGAGCCGGGGGGCGATGGCGCGGGCGGCGGCGTCGAGGGCGCTGAAGTCGGGGCGCTGCTCCGCCGTCAGCCCGACGGGGACTATGATTACGATAACGGCGCTCTCCGCCACCGTTGCCGCCGTATCGGTCGTCGCCGAGAAGAGACCCGCGTCGTGGGCCGTCTTCAGCAGTGGCTCCAGCCCGTCCTCGTCTTCGTACGGGCAGGCGCCGGCCGCCACCCGCGCCACGAGCGCCGCGTCGATGTCGCAGCCGGCAACGGGCAGCCCCTTCGACGCGAACTGCGCGGCCAGGGGCAGCCCGATGCGTCCCAGCCCGATGACGGCCGCCGGCGACAGGTCTTCGCTCACGGCGCGGCCTCTCTATTACGGACGCAGTCGATGGGCCGGTGCGCGCGCGCGGACTCGACGAGGCGGTAAGCGATGTCGAGGGCGGCCAGCCCCTCGTCGGGCCCGACGGGCGGCGGGTCGCCTCTCCGTACGGCGCCGGCGAACGCTTCCAGCTCCACCCGCAGCGGCTCGCGTTTCTCCACCGGAACCAGCTCCGCCTCTGCTTCTTCGATGCCCGGCGGCGACGCGCCCTCCGGAAGCTCCGCCCGCCCGGCGAAGAAGCGCAGCTCCTGCTTCAGGTAATCGAGTGTGAACAGCCCTCTCTCTCCCAGGACGGCAAGCTGCCTCACCTTGACGGGCGTCAGCCAGTTGACATCGAGCAGGCCAACGACGCCGTTCTGAAAGCGCAGCAGGCCGCAGAGCATGTCCTCGTGCTCGGTGCTGATGCGTTGCTCCGTTTCCGCATACAGGCGGGCCACATCCGAGTCGAGCAGGAAGCGCATGACATCGATATCGTGGGGCGCGAGGTCGAGGACGACGCCGACGTCGCGTACCCTCTTCGGGAAGGGGCCGGTGCGCCGGGCGTGGACCTGAAAGACGCGCCCGAGTTCGCCCGCCCGCAGGCGCCGCCTCAGCTCCAGCACCGCCGGGTTGAACCGCTCGACGTGGCCGATCATGAGGGGCACGCCCGCCTCGAGCGCGGCGCGCGCGATCTCTCGTCCTTCATCGAGACCGGCCGCTATCGGCTTCTCGATAAGCGTGGCGACGCCCCGCTCGATAGCGGCGAGGGCTACCTCGCGGTGGAGGCGCGTGGGCACGCACACGGAGAGGAGGTCGACGCTCTCCTCGGCGAGCAGGCGGCGGTAGTCCTCGTACCGGCGAGGGCCCGGCACGAGGCGCAATCGCGCGGGATCGATGTCGGCGACGGAGGTAAGCTCCACGCCGTCGATCTCGCGGTAGACGCGGGCGTGGTTCAGGCCCATCGAGCCCAGTCCGATGACAGCGGCGTTGAGCGGCGCTGTCAACTCCCACCTCCGTCAGGCAGGCTTTCGTTCACTGCCTTCACGATCGCCGCCAAATCGTACTCGGTGAGGCCGGGGTGCACCGGCAAGGACAGCACTTCATCGCTCAGGCGCTCCGCTACCGGTAGCTCGTCGCGGTAACCCATCTGAAGGTAGAGCGGCTGGCGGTGCACGGGCAGCGGGTAGTGGACGCTCGTCTGGATGCCGGCATCGAGAAGGCGCGCGGCCAGGGCGTCGCGGGCGGTGGGGCCGCCTTGCGGCGACGGGACGCGGACGGTGTACTGGTGGTAGACGTGGCGGCAGCCCGGCCTTTCCCTGGGGGTAATCACGGAGCGCAGGTTTTCGGTCAGGAAGCGGGCGTTGGCGCGGCGGCGCTCGTTCAACTCGTGGAGCTTGCTTAATTGCACGAGGCCGATAGCGGCCTGAATCTCCGTCATGCGGAAGTTGTAGCCCAGCGTTTCGCTGTGGTAGCGGGCGGTCTCCCCGTGGTCCCGCAGCAGACGGGCGCGACGGGCGATCTCGGGGTCGTCTGTCGTGATCATGCCCCCTTCAGCCGTGGTCATGTTCTTCGTCGCGTAGAAGGAGAAGCAGCCGGCGCCGAAGCTGCCCGTCCTGCGCCTATCGATGGCGGCGCCGTGCGCCTGGGAGGCGTCTTCGATGACGGCGAGGCCGCGCGCGCCTGCGATGCGCATGATCTGCTCCATGTCGGCGGGATGGCCGTACAGGTGCACGGGCAAGATAGCCTTCGTATTGGAAGTGATCTTCGCCTCGATGAGCGCTGGGTCGATGTTGAAGTCGCTTTCGCTGACGTCGACGAAGACAGGGCGGGCGCCGGTGAAGACGATGGCGTTGGCGGTGGCGATGAACGTGAACGGACTCGTGATAACTTCGTCGCCGGCGCCGATGCCGCAAGCGAGGAGGGCGGCCATCAGCGCCGTCGTGCCCGACGAGACGGCCACTGCTTCCCGTACGCCGCACATGGCGGCGAAGGCCTCTTCGAAGCGCTGGACGCGCGGCCCCTGCGCCAGCCGCCCGGAGTCGATGACCTCCAGGACCGCTTGCTTCTCCTCATCTCCGAGAAGCGGTTGAGCGATAGGAATGAGGGTCATCTGCAGCTCGGTGCCGAGAGATCGAAGAAGGCGCCGCAGGCGTCGCAGAGCCAGTGGCCGCAGGCGGCATCGTACCGGAGCGGGCGGCCGCAGCAGCAGACGTAGCCGGTCACGCGTGCGGGACTGCCTTTGACGAGCGCGTGGTCGGGCACGTCGCGGGTGACAAGCGACCCGGCGCCCACCATGGCCCAGCGGCCGATGGTCACGCCGAGGAGGATGACGGAGCCCGCGCCGATGGACGCGCCGTAGCGCACGAGCGTTGGCTCCGGCTCCCAATCGTCGTCGGTGCGCAGGCGGCCGTCGGGCGTGATCGAGCGGGGGTAGCGATCGTTGGTGAAGGCGACGTGCGGTCCGATGAAGGCGCCGTCCTCGACCGTCACGCCCCGGTAGAGGGAGGCGCGGTTCTGGACCTTCACCTTGTTTCCTACCACCACGTCCCTGTCGATGTAGGCACCCTTGCCGATGATGCATTCGGCGCCAACGACAGCCCCCTCGCGGACCTGCGCCTCGTTCCAGATGACCGTCTTCTCGCCGATCTTCGCGTCCGGCGAAACTTCAGCGCTGGGGTGGATCATCCCTTCAGGACCCTCACGATCTTCTCTGCGGCGTGGCCATCGCCGAAGAGCGGCGGCCTGTCGCCGGTCGGCGGCGGGCGCTCAACGGCGGCGGCAATGCGCTCCGCGTCCGCGCCGGCGAGCGTGTTCCAACCGCACGCTACAGTCTCGGGCCACTCCGTTTCGTCCCTCAGGGTAACGCAAGGGACGCCGAGAAGAAAGGCCTCTTTCTGCATGCCGCCGGAGTCGGTGAGGACGCGATGGGCCTCTTTTTCGAGGGCGAGCATGTCGCCGTAGCCGACGGGGTCGATCACGCGGACGTTAGGAGGCGGCGAGAGGCGCGCGGCGGCCATTGCCTTGAGAACGCGCGGGTGCGCGGGGAAGACGGCGGGCAGCGCGAGCGCGCCGAGGGCGTCCAGGATGGCGCGGAGACGGCGCGGATCATCGGTGTTGGCGGCGCGGTGAACGGTCACGAGAACGTACCCGCGGGGGGTAAGCGCCAGGCGTTCGAGCTTGGCCCGCGGGTCCAGCCGCTCCAGTTGCGCGAGAAGGGCGTCGTACATGACGTCGCCGACGAGGTGGACGCCGGCCGTTATCCCTTCGCGGGCCAGATTGTCGACTGCGGTCTGCGTGGGGCAGAAGAGGAGGTCGGCGCAGTGGTCGGCGAGGATGCGGTTGAGCTCTTCGGGCATCGTGCGGTCGCCGCTGCGGAGCCCCGCTTCGACGTGGGCGAGCGGGATGTTGAGCTTGGCGGCGGCGAGAGCGCCGGCGAGGGTCGAATTAGTGTCGCCGTAGACGAGGACGCGCTGCGGCCGCTCCTTCAGCAGCACGCGCTCCAGTCGCTCGAGGATTTGCGCCGTCTGCTTTCCGTGCGTGGCGGAGCCGACGCCGAGATGGTAGTCCGGCGGCGGCAGATCGAGCTCGGAGAAGAAGACATCGGAAAGGAGGGGGTCGTAGTGCTGGCCGGTGTGGACGAGCACCTCCTGGTGGCGGGCGGACAGCACGCGGCTGAGGGCGGCGGCCTTTATGAACTGAGGGCGCGCTCCCACCACCGAGACGATCTTCACGGCGAGGTTCCTGTGCAGCGCTAAGTGGCCGTCGGCGCGGAGAGGTCGAGGCGGGCGAGGGCGTGGAGCTCGGCGGCGACGGCGTCGGGGCCGCGCGCGAGGTGCATCTCCGTCTCGGCGATGCGGCGAAGCAGTTCGTCGGAAGGGCAGACGGCGGGCCCGCGGGCGGCGAACACCTTCGGGTGCGCGGTCGGCTGAAGGGCCTCGCCCTCGCCGACAAGGTCGTCGCGCAGCTTCTCGCCCGGACGCAGCCCCGTGAAGACGATCTCCATGTCGCGCCCCGGCTCGAACCCTTTGGAGCGGATCATGCGCTCCGCGAGGTCCGCAATCTTGACCTCTTCGCCGACGTCGAGCACGAAGACGTTGCCTGTGTCGGCGAGGACGGCGACCTGCAGTATGAGGCTTGCGACCTCGTGGACGGTGAGGAAGTAGCGGGCGACGTCGGGGTGGGTGACGGAGACGGGGCCGCCGCGCTGGATCTGGCGCCAGAACGTGCTCATCACGCCGCCGCGGCTGTCGATGACGTTGGCGAGGCGGACGGCGGCGATCTTCGTCCGCTCGTCGCCGAGGCTGCGGGCAAGGAGCTCGCCGATGCGCTTGGTGGCACCCATGACGCTGGAGGGGTTCATGGCGGCGTGGCTGGAGAGGAAGATCACCTTCTGGGTGCCGACGTGCCTCGCCGCCTGAAAGACGTTAAGCGTGCCAAGTACATTGACGAGGAAGCCCTGGTCGGGGTTCTCTTCCAGCAAAGGCACGTGTTTATAGGCGGCGGAGTGGAAGACGAGGTGGGGCCGCGCCGCCTCGAATGATTGGAAGACCTTGTTCCTGTCGTTGATTCCGCCCATCCAGGGCCTGATCTGGCAGTCCTCCGAGCGCTGGGAAAGCTCGACGCGCAGCTCGTGGAGGCCGCCCTCGTTGGCGTCGAGGAGGTGAAGGCTGGCGGGCTTGAATTCGAGGACGCGCCGCGCAAGCTCGGAGCCGATGGAGCCGGCGGCGCCCGTTATGAGTATGGACTTGCCCTCGATCAGCTCACGGCAGCGCGGCAGGTCGATCCCCACCTCGTCGCGGTCTATGAGGTCGTCGATGGTGACCTCGCGCATCTCGCCCGGCTTGGCCTTGCCGCTTACGATGGCGTCGAGGGGGGGCACGATGCGCACGGGAACGTGTATCGACTCGCAAAGGGTCAGAAGTTCGTGGATGCTGGCCGCCGTCGCCGTGGGGACGGCAAGGGCGACGAGGTCGGCGCTGTGCTTGTCGACAAGCGTGGGGATGTCGTAGCGGTTGCCGAGGACGGGCACGCTGTGGATGCGCACGCCCTTCTTCTTCGGGTCGTCGTCGATGAAGCAAAGCGGCCGGTAGTTCCAGTGCGGATTGTGCAGCAGCTCGCGGGCGAGGAGCTGGCCGGTGCTCCCCGCTCCGACGATGATGACGCCGCGCCCGGCGCGGGAGCCGAAGCGCAGGGGGGCCGCCGTGCCTGAGATAAGACGCGGAGAAAGCTTCACAAGACCCATGAAAAGGAGGATGAGTGCGCCGCTTATCAGGTTGACGCTGAGAGGGATGGGCCGGTGCTCCAGCATGGCGTTTATGCCGAATGCCAGCAGGGTGACCAGGCTGACGGCCAGCCCCAGATAGAAGGCGTCGGTGAGGCCTCCGTACTGCCAGGCGGTGCGGTAGACGCCGAACACCAGGTTGCTGAAGAGATACGCGACACCGATGAGGGGGACGGCCCAGAAGAACCAGTTCCACGACTCTTCGGGGACGTTGCCGTCGAAGCGGAGGGCCAAACCGGCGGCGTAGGCGGCCATCACGATGAGAAAGTCGATCGCCAGGAAGGGCAGCGCCCGCACGAACAGTCTGATCTGGCTCAGGTCTCGCATCCTTGTCTAGCCGCCTCCTCCCTTAAGGGCTTTGCGCGGGGCCTCTCTCAACGGGCTCCTTCCTTGCGCAAGACGACCGCCACCGTCTTCATTAGAATGGCGAGATCGCGAGAAAAGGGGTGATTGTCCACGTAGTCCAGATCGTAAGCCATCATCTGAGAGTACGTCAAATCGGAGCGGCCGTTGACCTGGGCGAGGCCGGTGATTCCCGGCTTGACGTCGTGGCGGCGGTGGAACTCCGGACGGTACTGCTCGACGAGATAAGGCTCGTCCGGGCGGGGGCCGATGAGGCGCATGTCGCCCTTGATGACGTTGAGGAGCTGCGGGAGTTCATCGAGGCTGGCGCGCCGCATGATGCGCCCCAACCGCGTGACCCGCTTGTCGGGCCAGATGGAGTGAAAGACGAAGGTCGAGAAGTCGTTCACTCGCTGCGGCGGGTGCGGTTGCTCGTGGGCGTTCGCGGTCATGGTGCGGAACTTGTACATGGTGAACGGCCGCCCGCGTAAACCGATCCGTTTCTGGGCGAAGAGGGCAGGGCCCGGCGAATCGAGCTTCACCAGCAGGCCGAGAAGAAGCACGAGCGGACTCAGGACGACGAAGCCCAGCGTAGCAGCCACCCGGTCGAAGAGCTCTGCCGGCAATAAAGGTTTAGCGTCGGTGGTTGACAATGATCTCCTCCAAAGCGGTTGCCACGCGTTCAACATCGTCATCGCTCATGCGGGTGAACAGGGGTAGCGAGAGGAGCCCGGAGAACACCTGGTCGGTGTTGGGGAAGTCGCCGGGCTTCCAGCCGAACGCCTGCTGATAGTAAGGATGATGATGGATGGGTATGAAGTGGACGGACGTGCCGATCCCGCGCGCCTTGAGTTCTTCAATGAGCTCGTCGCGCCCGATGGTCAGGCCGTCGTTCTTGAGCACGATGGGGTAGAGGTGCCAGGCGTGCCGCACCTCGGGCCGCGCTGCGGGCAGAATCAACTCGGGCAAGCGCGACAGACGTTCCTCGTAAAGGGCGACAATCTGGCGCCGTCTCCCGAGGAAGCCCTCCAGCCGCTCCAACTGGTGGAGGCCGAGCGCGGCCTGGACATCCGTCATGTTGCACTTGAAGCCGGGCGCGAGCACCTCGTAGTACCAGGAGCCACGGGCGTCGTAGCGCTTCCAGGCGTCGTGGCTCATGCCGTGCAGCCGCAGCAGCCGGAGCTTGTCGGCGAGGGCGTCGTCGTTAGTGGTGATCATCCCGCCTTCGCCTGTCGTCAGGTTTTTGATGACGTAGAAGCTGAACGACGTCGTGTCGCCGATGGTGCCGATGGGGCGCCCGCGGTAGTTGGCGCCGACGGCGTGGGCGGCGTCCTCGATGAGCAGCAGCTTATGGCGCCGCGCGATGTCGAGCAGGGCATCCATCTTGCAGGGCTGGCCGCCGTAGTGAACAGGCATGATCGCCTTTGTGCGCGGGGTGATGCGCCGCTCGACCTGCTCGGGGTCGATGTCGTAGTCGTCGAGGGAGATGTCGGCGAGGACGGGAGTGGCGCGTTGATGGATGATGACGTTGACGGTGGCGCAGAACGTGAGGGGAGTCGTGATCACCTCATCGCCCTCGCCGATGCCGGCCGCTGCCAGCGAGAGGTGCATGGCGGCCGTGCAGGAGCTGACTGCGATGGCGTGCTTGCTGCCGACGTAGCGTTTGAACTGCTCCTCGAACTGCTGCGTCTTCGGGCCGGTGGTCAGCCAGCCGGAGCGTATGGTGTCGACGACCTCATTGATCTCGGCGTCGGTGATATCGGGCCGGCAGAAGGGCAAGGGTGCGGCCTGTTCGGTCGTCGCGCCCGTGTTTTCAGATTGTGTCATCCCACTTCCTCCCCAAAGTCTGGTCGCGTGCTGGTCTTATTCGAGGCCGTGCGCGCAAGGCTCCACAGAAAGCCGATGCCGTAGGCGACGTGCAAACAGGCGAACGCCGCCGGCAGTAGCGGCAGGTAGCGCCACCCGCGGCGGGAGGCGATCCGCACGGAGAACGCGAGCGAGGCGGCGAGATACGACAGGGCCACGACGGCCAGCGCTCTCCTCGACGCCCCGCACACGAGTGAGAGGGCGCTGAGCGCGGCGAGCGTGCCGACGAAGATGGCAGGCACAAACTGCCGCAGCCGCGCGCGACGGGGGTGCCGCCGCAGCACCTCCACCTTCGCCCTGCCGTAGCCCAGGTACTGACGGAAGAGGGCGGCGAATGACGAGCGTGTGAAGTAAGTCGACCTTATGCGCGGGGTCAGCAGCAGTTTCTTGCCGGCGTCGCCGAGGCGGTAGTTGAACTCGTCGTCCTCGCCGTACTCGATGTCCTCCGCGAAGGGGCCCACTTCATCGAACAGCTTTCGATGGTAGGCGGGGAAAGCGACGGTATCGGTGTAGAGGGTCTCCCGGCTATAGCGGAAGTGGGCGTTGCCGACGCCAAAGGGCGACGACATGGCGAGCGCTATCGCCTCGCCGACAAGCCCCTCGCCCACGCTCTCGATGGGGCCGCCCACGCCGTCGGCGTCCGTCTCACGCAGGGCGGCGACGCTCTCCGTCAGGAAGTCGGGCGCCACGGCCGTATGGGCGTCGACGCGGACGATGACGTCGCCGCGGGCCTCGCGCAGCCCGAGATTGAGGCCGCGGGCGGTCGAGCGACCGGGGTTATCGATGAGGCGGAGCGGCAGGCTCTCGCTCTGCGCCACGTTCTGCGCGAGTTCGCGCGAGCGGTCGGTGGAGGCGCCGTCCATCACCAGCACCTCGAAGCGGTCGCGGGGATAGTCCTGGCGCGCGAGGCTGCGCAGGCACGGTCCGATGTAGCGCTCCTCGTTGCGCATCGGAATGAGAACGGATACGAAGGGCAGGCCATCCGTGGCTTTGGCCATTTCTGTCGCGATCTTGTGACGATTGTGAAACAGCGGGTGAATGAGCCGGCTTGTTTGGCGAATGCCTTAAGAAAATAGCACGGCTTGGCGAGCGCCGCAACCTATGGCGGTGTGCTTGCGGACGCAGGAGTAGCGGTCGAGCATCTGCGCTGCGCGTCAAGGCCCCCGAAGCGTCCGTCGAATCAAGAGACGTGACTATTGCAGCAGCTCGCGGTAGAGCGCCTCCATCTGAGCGGCGTTCTCCCGCCACGAGTAGCGGTGTGCGACGAACCGCCTCCCCGCGCTCCCCATCGCGCGCCGCTTCTCCGCGTCGTCGAGGAGCGACAGCAGGGCGTCGGCCAGCGCCCGAACGTCCCTGGGGGGCACGAGGATGCCCGTCACGCCGTCTTCCACCACGTCGGGGATGCCGTACACGTTCGAGGCCACTACCGGCACCTCCATCGCCTGCGCCTCCAGGGCGGCGACGCCGAACCCCTCGTAGGTGGAGGGCATGACGAAGACGTTGAGGCGGGCGAGGATGTCGGGGACGCGCTCGTGCGGCGCTTCGCCCGCGAACTCGACGTCCAGCCGCAGCCGCGCCGCCAGCCGCTGGAGACGCCGCCGCTCCGGGCCGTCGCCGGCGAGCAGCACCCGCACATCGGGGCGCACGCGCGCGACCTCCGCCGCTGCCCGCAGGAGGTAGGGCAGCCCCTTCTCGGGCGAGAGGCGTCCCACGCTGCCGATGGTGAGGGCGGCGCCGTCCGGCTTCGGCTGCGGGCGGAACGCATCGAGGTCGACCCCGTACGGCACGACGGTGACCGGCTTGCCTTCGGGAACGTAGCGCACGGTGGCCTCGGCGAGGCGGACGCCGGTCGCGGTGATGCGGTCGGCGTGCCGGAGGGCGTAGCGCGTGATAAACCCGTGAAACGGGCTCAGACGCGGCGCCTGGAGGATGTCGGTGCCCCAGACGGAGGCGATGAACGGGTGGACGCCGGCGTACGCGCCCAGGAAACCGTAGCTCGTCAGGTGAAGGGCGTGCAGCAGGTCGGGCTCGATGCTGCGGACGAGGCGCCGGACCCGCCGCGCGTGGATGAGATAGCGCAGCTTGCGCGCGCGCTCCCAGCCGTCGACGTAGTGGACGCGGCTGCCCTCGATCTCGGCCGGGCGGAAGGAGACGACGTGCGCCTCCCAGCCGAGGGCGGCGAAGTGGCGCACCCAGCGCACGGTATGGACGTAGGGGGCGTCAGCGAGATAGCAGACCCGCACGCGAGGTCGACTCCTCCTCTCTGGCGATCCGTTGCAGCGCCACGCCGAGTCCGAACGCGAGCCAGAGGTAGGGGTCGTCGAAGAGGCGTCCCTCCGTCTGGCTGGACAACAGTATTACGAGCGACATCCCCCACAGGCCGAGCACGAGCGCTTTCGTCTCGCTGGCGCCGTTCGCCCAGAGACGACCTCCTATCCGCGCCCAGCGGAAGAGGAGAAACAGCGCGGCGACGGCGCCCAGGACGCCGAGCTCAGAGATGACGGTCACGGCGGAGGTGTGGGAAAGGGTCACGTTCGCCTTTATCTTCGGGTCTTTGTAGTAGTAGTAGTCGTTCACGAACGAGTCCTGGTAGCCGCCTGCGCCGACGCCCCAGACGGGGTGATCGCGGAACATGTGCAGCCCCGCTTCGATGAGGTACGGGCGCGCCCCCGACGCCTCGGCGCCGAAGCGGAAGGTCTCGATGCGGTCGCGGAAGTAGGGGCTGACGGCAAGCCCGAGGGCGACGGCGGCGACAAGCGCCAGGCCGCCCGCCGCCAGCAGGCGGAGTCGCAGCCGGCCGGAGAGCGGCAGTAAGAGAACGAGCAGAGGCAGCAGCGGCGCGGCGATGAGCCAGGCGCTGCGCGAGCCGGTGAACACGAGGGTGAGGGCGCAGAACGCGAGGGCGGCGGCCAGCAGCGGACGCCACCAGCGCTCGACGAAGAAGAACAGGGCGATGCCCAGCACGAGAGCAAGGAGCAGGAGGCGCGCAAAGTGGTTGGGGTCGGCGAAGGTGGCGTTGATCCGGCGCTCGCCGTAGAGGCCGAGCCCCTCGTTCCAGAAGAAGACGCCCGTCGCCTGCTGGTAGACGCCGGCGACGGCGAGCAGGGCCGCTGATGCGATGAGCGCGAAGAGGCACCAGCGCAGCGTCTGCCGGTCGCGGACGAAGACGGGGATGAGGGCAGCGAAGGCGATGAGGAAGGCGAGGCGCAGCGTCTCGGAACGGGCGGCCTCGACGTCGCGCGCCCAGAGGACGGAGAGCGCATAGAGAGCCAGAAGCGTGAGGGAGGGCAACGTCAGGGCGGAGCCGGCGAAAGCGAGAGAGCGCGGCAGGCGCGGGTTGAGGGCCCAGACAGCGCCCGCGGTGACAATGGCGAGACGACCGACGTCGACGATGGACGTAGGGGGAAGGCCGCCGCCGAGCTCCTGTCGCGTCGACAGGAAGGGGAAGAAAAGCTTCGATATCTCGAGCGGCAGTAGGAGGACGATGACAGGGACGGCGAGCTGCGGCCGTCGGAATACGGCGGCGGCAAGGACGAGCCATCCCGCGGAAAGGGCAAGCAGGGCAGGGTAGCGAGCGCCGACGACGACGGCGGCGGCAACGCCGCCCACAAGCACCACGATGGCGAGAGCGGGCGTCGCGGCGTGCCGGGGCCGCGCGCGGGCTGCGGGCTGTCGGGCTTCGGCTACTGCCATCGATACGTTCCTTCGCTCGTGCTATCGAGGGCGGGCGTCGCTAGACGAGAGCGCTCTTAGTCTACTTATCGAGCCAATGCGGCGCTAGAGGGCGTCGCATCAGGCGGACGAAGCGGATGGCGTGGGCTTGGGTCCGGTCGGCGTCGTTGGGCGAGCAGATCAGGATGCGGGGACGGCGTTGTACATGATGTCGGGGTCGCCCGGGAAGCTTCCGGCAACGACATCGACGATGACGACTATGGGTCTGTCCGACTCGATTACCGCCGAGCCGATGAAGCTCGCCGGCAGGGCGTTGTCCCAGGGCTGGATGATGGTCGCGCTGCGGTGCATGGGCAGGCCGTAGGATGTCTGGCCGTTGGGCAGGCCGCCGCCGAAGTAACGAACCGTTATGTTGGCCGCGCCCCCATCGGCGGTGATTATCCGAACCCATGAGTGCCAGCCGGTGCGGTTAAAGACGCCGAGCGCGTTCTTGTCGACGAGGGGCAGGTAGTACTTCCGGACCGCCTGGTCGGTGCGGATCGCGCGGAAGTTGACGTAGGACTCGCTGCGGTTGGAGCTGCGCGAGATGATTACGCCGATGGGCTTGTTGGACTTGATGCGGCCGGTGCCATCGTAGAAGTTGCGGGGCAGGGTGTCGCCGGGCATGAGGCAGTTGAACCAGTCGCTGTTCTGGAAGCACATGCGCGATGCCCGCACCGTGAACGTGCTGTGCTTGGTGATGAACTGGGGCGGGTTCTGGCTGCCGTCCCAGCCGGAGATATCGAGGGTTATCGTCGCCGGCTGCGAGGGGTCGCTGTTCATGATCTCGAAGTCTGTGCTCCACTCGCCGTTTGCCTCCCGTTCGAGCAGGGGGAGCACGAGGTCGGTGCCCATCTCGTCAAAGGTGAGGCCGCGGTAGGACGCGAAGTGCCGCGTGTTCGTGTTCCAGATGTCGGCGGTGGCGGCGACGAGCTGTCGCGCAGGGGCGACGCCCCTATCGTTCTTGTGAAGTTCGATCCTGACCGATCCCGTGAAGCCGGGGCCGACCCCCATCGTGAACCACGACCGGAATATCGAGCCGCCGGGCGGTATCGGCATGCCGCCGTTGGGGCAGCCGGGAAGCCGGGCGGCGCCGCTGTCCGATGGCCTGTAAGGGTCCCAGTGGACCTCAGAGTCGGTGACGTTGCTCGTGTAGATGAGGGTGGCGCAGGCGGTTGTCTCGCCGCTGTTGAGGACGGTAAACCTGGCGTTCCAGTCCTGCAGCATGCCGTCGCGATTGGTGACCAGCGGGAGGTAGAGCTTGCCGCTGCCCGCATTCAGTGCGATCGTCTCGCCCGCTGCCTGGTACCAGCCGCCGCCGCGGTCCGAGTCCTTCGCCATGAGCACGGCCATCGGCTGGTCGCTGATGAGGACAGCGGAGCCGAGGAAGCCTTTGGGCACGTTCGGACTTGCCGCCTGACTGAAGGTCCAGCCTTCTCCCGGCGCGAGGGGCCAGCTCGTCTCGGACGTGATGACGCTCCCGTTTTCGTTGACGTACTGCACTTCGACCGTGGCCGCCTGCGAGCCCATGTTCTGGACTCTTATCCAGGAGTTCTCGGTGCCCACGTTGTAGCAGGCGGCGGCAAGGGCGGCAAGGGCAACCAGCGGGAGCAGCGCCAAGCCGGCGCGGCTGATGCGATAACGGTTGAGGGGCTTCATGGCTCGATCTCTTCCGGCTCTTGAGCAGACGGCTGAAAATGAAGCACTGCGGCCGCCGGGAGACGCTTCTGCAGCGGTCGCAGTGCCGGTCTTCGGTCTGAATGAAAGGCGCATCCCACACCCCCTACCCCGCTAGGCGGCATGATAACCAGTGCCCCGTCGTTGGTCAAGGCTTTCCGAGACGAAGATCGGCGAAGACGCGTTTCGGCGGGAACGTCGCTACCCTCAGCGAACATCCGCCAGATCGTAGTACAGTTCTTCCATGCGCAGCGATTCGTTTTCCCACAGGCCGCGTTCCTCGATGCGGCGGCGGTTGAGCGCGACCGCCTGTCGCCGCAACTCTTCGTCCTCCAGCGCCCGCACAATACCCTCCGCCAGCGCGTCGACGTTGCCCACCGGCACGAGGAGCCCGTTCGCGCCGTCTTCTATCCACTCGTGTTGCGTCGGCAGATCGGAGAGGACGGGGAAACACCCGACCGCCATCGCCGAGAGCGTGCTGACGGACGTGGCGTCGGATGCGGGCACGGAGACGTAGACGTGGGCCGAGGCGAGGGCGTCGCGGAAGGCGGCGCGGTCGAGGAAGCCGAGGAAAGTGACGGCATCGCTGATCTCGAGCTGCCCCGCCAGGCGTTCGAGCGTCGGTTGCAGCCGGCCTGACCCCGCGACGAGGAGCCGCGCGTCCGGGAGACGGCGGCGGACGACGGCCATTGCTTTGAGAACGAGATCGACCCTGTAAAGCGGCGAATCGAGGGAGCGAGTGCTGATGACCGTCGGCGGGTAGCCGGAGGCAACGGAGCGGGCGTTGACGCCGTCGTCCGCTTCCAGGAAGAAGCGCTCCGTCCCGAAGACCACCGTCTGCGCCTTCCCCGCGGGCACGCCCAGGTCGCGTATGCGGCCCGTCATGTACTCGTTGTTCGAGGTAACGAGATCGGCGCGGCGCAGGGCATAGCGGGCGACCCGCCGGGCGTACCGCGATCTCTCGGCGGCGACAAGGATGTCCGAGCCCCACGCGGTGACCACCAGGGGGTGATAGCCGGTCGTGGCGGCGAAGAAGCCGTACTCGACAGCGTAGTGGGCGTGGAGGACGTGCGGCTGTATGCGGCGGATGGCGTCGGCGAGGCCGCGTCGCCGGTAGCGGAGGGCGTTTAGCAGGCGCAGCGGCGTTGGCGGGAGCCGGCCGGCCAGGCTGCTGCCGGTACGCTTCGCGTCGCCGGTCGGGGTCGCGGCGCCCAGACCGGTCAGCGCGTGGACGGTAACGCCTTCGATGGGCGATGAAAGCGGGTAGTAAGAGACGGCGTGCACCTCGTGGCCCCGCTCGACGAACGGCAGCATCCAGCGGCGCGTGTGGACGCTTTCGAGGTCGCCGAGGACGCAGATACGAAGGGGCGGGCGCGTCAAGGCGGGCCCTCCGCATCGCCAGCGGGCTGGGGAAGCGGGAGATATCGCGAGCCCAGCGTGCGCGCCGCGTCGACGTACATCCTGACGTCGCTGGGCCGCACGAACAGCGCCTCGGCGATGGGCCGTCCCGAGAGGCGCCGGTAGACGGCGAGGCTGAGCGCGAGCGAGCTGCCGTAGGCGACGGACGATGCGGCGGCGGCTCCCGGCACGCCGAAGAACGGTATGAGCGCGAAGTCGAAGGCGAGGGTAACGGCAAGGCTGGCGATAGTGATGTATGTGTTTATGAGCGGCCGCCCCTGACTGAATATGTAGCTGGAGAGTATCTTGGTGCCGCTGAGCGCCACCGTCCCCGGCAGCAGCCACCAAACAGCCGTCACCGAAGGTGAGAAGTCTTCCCCGAAGAAGAGCGGCAGCAGCAGCGGCGAAAGGACGCCCAGCCCGGCGGCGGCGACGAGGCTCAGGAGCAGCGTGTTGCGGCAGACGACGGGCGTGAACTGCGCCGCCTCGTCGCTGTGGGCGCTCGTGAGCCGCGGCAGCAGCACGACGGCGACGGCGTTGGCGATGAACCAGATGCTCTCGGTAACGCCCACGCCGACGCCGTAGATCCCCACTCCCGACCAGCCGGCAAACGGCAGGACGACGTACTTGTCGAACCGGTAGTTGAGCAACTGGAGCACGTTCCCCATCTGCCCCTGCACGCCGAAGCGGATCTGCGCCCGCAGAACGCGCCAGTCCGGCCGGAACACGGTGCCGAGATGCAGGTTGCGCGCGCCGACCAGCAGCAGGCCGAGGACGACAGCGGCGAGAACAGACAGCGACCAGAAGACAAGGACGTTCGTCGTGTCGAGGCTGCCCACAGCAAGCCCCGTCGCCAGCAAGGCGAGCATGATGACGGGACGCAGCAGGAGCAGCGAGTTCATCGCCAAGAAGCGGCTTTGGGCCTGGAGGAAGGTGGTCAGCAAATTGAGGTTGAGGAACAGGGGCACGCCGAATACGAACACCCAGTAGGGGAGATCCTCTTCGATGAGACGGGGCCCGAACGTGCCGGCCGCGAGGAGAACGAGGAGCCCGCTGAGAGCGGCGGACGCCAGCACCACAAACTGGCTGTTCGACAGCAGGTCGGAGAGCGGATAGGTTCCCTTATTGATGTAGTAGAGGCTGGCGACGCCGACGCCGAGCGACATGACCGCCTGGGCGATGGAGATGGTGAGGAGGGCGATCTCGTAGACGCCGCGGCCGTCGGTGCCGAGCCCGCGCGCGACGAGGACGCTGACGGCGAACGCCAGCAGGTAGTTGGCGATGTATGTCAGGAAGACGAGGTTGATGTCACGAAAGAAGCGCATGTTGCCAGCCTACGTCTTCCGCACCAGCCGCTCCACCTCGTCGAGTTCGGCGGCGAGGCGCGCTTCCCACGTCCAGAAGTTCTTCTCGGCGAAGGCGCGGGCTCCCGCGGCGACCGCCTGCCGCAGGGCAGCGTCGTTCGCCAGCAAGAGCAGCGCCGCCGCCACGCGCTCCGCCTCGCCCGAGTCGAGCAGCAGCCCCGTCTCGCCGGTACGGATCAAGCGCTCGGTCGTCCCCCTGTCGAGAGTGACGATCGGCTTGCCGCAGGCCATCGCTTCCAGCAAAGGGTTTCCCACGTTCGAGAGGTCATTCAGCGAGAGGAAGACGTCGGCGGCCCAGAGATAGCGGACGACCTGCTCTTGCGGTACCGCGCCTTCGAAGCGGACGGCGCCCGCGACGCCCAGGTCGCGCGCCAGCTTTTCGAGGCGCGGCCTCTCCTCGCCGTCGCCGAGGACGAAGAGCACCGTCTCCGGCCGTTCGCGAAGGACGAGGGGCAGCGCCCGTATCGCGCGGTCGACCCGCTTCCAGGGTAGGAGGACGCAGG
The DNA here is from genome assembly GCA_030018455.1 of Dehalococcoidia bacterium. Lineage (NCBI taxonomy): Bacteria > Bacillati > Chloroflexota > Dehalococcoidia > Dehalococcoidia bacterium. The sequence goes on along the minus strand of JASEFU010000003.1, from coordinate 160,024 downwards.
CCGTCATGAGGACAAAGCGGTCGCTTTCGATGCCCAGCGATTCGCGGGCGGCGGCGGCCTGGTGCGGCGTGGCAGGGACGAGACGCCCCATATCGAGGCCGTTCCGCCAGAAGCGCACGCGGTCCTCCGAGCGCGGATTGAGGCGCGCGAGCACCTCGTCGCCGCGGGTGCCGTCGTCGGTCATGATGTAGAGGTCGGCGGGGGTGCGCAGCGCCAGCACCTCCTCGTAGCGGCGCAGGCGCAGGAGGGGATTGGCGAGCGCGGGGCCCATCACCGTGCCCTGGAAGCGGCAGACCGTCGGCAGGGGCCATCGCCGCCGCAACCGGCGGACGGTGAGCGCGCCGTGCACCTCGTAGGCGTACAGGAGGTCGATGCTCTCACGCTCGAGAATCGTCTTCGCGCGGCGGGCGGCGATCAGCGGGAAGGCGACGGCGAATCGCAGCTTCTGGTCGGCCTTGAGGACGGCGCCGGGCCAGGGCAGCGGCAGGCAGCGCAGGCTGGGGACGGAAAAACGGGTGAAGGCGACGTTCGGCAGCGGCGGGGGTTCCGGAGGCGGGCCGCCCCCGGGGCCGAAGTGGTTGGCGCCGATGAGGGGCGCGAGGTAATGGACGCTGTGGCCGCGTTCGCCGTAGGCCTTGAGCGTGCGATAGAGGCTGGGAGCGCCTTTGCCGTCGGCGAGCGACCACACGTCGAGGGCGGAGATCATGAGTACGTTCATAACGGCGATGGGGCGGCTGGGCAAACGGAGCGGTCTCGCCCCAGTGCAGATTCTACTTCATTCGCGGGGGCGATGGCGAAGGGTCTTTCGCGGCAGGAGGGTGCCCAGTATGCCGACGAGGAGGAGCACGGCGAGCGCGGACGCGCCGAACTGGAGGTAGGCGTTCCCGCCCGGGCGACGGCGCCGTCGCGGGCGGAAGCGGGCGCGCAGAAGGGGCGCCTTGTCCTCTACCGGCCTCTGGGGCATGTGGGTGGGGATGGCGCTCTCGCGCCGCGCCGACGGCCCCTTCCTGCCACGGCTTTGAAGTTGCCCCAAGCCGACGGCACCCAGCATCCCGGCGACGAGGGCGAAGGCGCCGGCAGCGGCGAAGCGCGATGCGTAAGAGAGAACGCCCGTCTCTTCAAGGTGCGGCGCCTTAACCGTGAAGACGCCTACCTGCATTAGATCGCCGACGACCTCGTAGGACTGGGCGAGACGGGAAGCGACCTCGTAGTTCTCCTCCGCTGCCGCCAGTTCGGTGAGCGCCTGCTGCGCCCGCGTCCCCGACTCGTCGATTGCTGTCGCGAGTTGCTGCACCTCCTGCCTCAGCGCAAGAACCGTGGCGTCGAGGGAGCGGGCGCGCAGCTCCAGGGCGGCGATCGCCTGGGGGACAGTGAGATCGGGGCTCGCGGCCGCTTCCGGCGGCAGCACCCCCGCTAGCAGCAGTCGCAACTGGTCGGCGGATAGCGAGGACGGGTCGACGGCGCCCAGGGTCGCGATGAGGTTGGCGATCTCGGTCCGCTCCGCCTCTTTTTCGGCAAGAACCGTTGCCTTCGCCTCATAGGCCACCTGCGAAGGGTCCGCGGCGTCGGCGCCGCCGCCGGTCACGAGTCCCAGTTCGGCGACTCGCTCGCGCTTCCGTTCCACCTCCGCCTGCGCGCGCTCGAGCTGGCGCTGGTAGGAGGCGGACGCCTCTCGCTGCAAGTCGGGCGCGCGTTCGGGCGCGAGCGCGACGAAGACCTCGCTCCAGGCGCGGGCGACGGCGAGAGAGACGTCGTCGCTGTCGAACGAAGCGGTGAAGTCGATCGCGTTCTCGTTGTGACGGGCGCGTGCGGAGAGGCCGTTCCAAAGCGCGTTGGCAGACAGGCCGACGCCCTGCTCGCGCAGCGCCTCGCTCGTCCTGCTAAGCGCCTCGTCGGAAAGCGCCAGTCGCGCGAAATCGTCCATCGTCGGCAGGGTGTCGGGGCCGAAGAGGGGTGGCAGGCTGGAGAGGACGAGAGAGTGCCGGAAGGAGGCGTCCTTGCTTCTGGGCGCGAAGAAGAACGATGCGGCTGCGGCGGCCAGCGCGAGGGCGAGAACGAGCAAAAGAAGCCAGAGGTAGCGTCGCAGAGAGGAGAGGTCTCGCCGGAGCTCGTCGGAGAAGTTCACGTGGCCTTCTCTACAGTTCCCTTATAAAGAACGCCTCAGTGGTCGACGCAAGTGTAAGGCGGCGGCGGAGCGGCGTCAATATTGCAGGCGGGCGTTTGTTGCCGGGATGACGCGCCTCGACAGCGAAGGGTGGGTTTGCTATGATCGGATGCGGCGGTCGGGATGTGGCTTTTTCTTTCAAAGCGGGGTGTAGCTCAGTCAGGCTAGAGCGCACGGTTCGGGACCGTGAGGTCGGCAGTTCAAATCTGCCCACCCCGACCAGCCCTCTTCGCGCAACTTTCCAATAATTCAGCATTTTCCCGCTTGACTTCAGGAGCGTTTTTCGGTATTTCTCCACTGCTGCAACAGGACGAGAAAGAAGCGGTCGGTGAAATTGCGTTTTTCCCATGCCCGAGCTCTCAAGGAAAAGGAAAAACCGCCGAGCTAATAAGGGGATGGACGCGGCATGAACTTCCAGGCTGGAGAGAGAACCCGGTTGAAGAGACAGCGCATGGAGCAGGCGATCCAGCTTGCTCTCCAGAACCGTTGGGATGAGGCGGCGGCCTTGAATCGGTCGATCATAAGCCTTTTCCCCTCCGACGTCGACGCGTACAACCGGTTGGGCAAGGCGCTCATGGAGATGGGGGAACATGAGGAGGCGCGAGGCGCCTATATGAAGGCGCTGACGCTGGACCCCGGGAACGTCATCGCCCGCAAGAACCTGGCGCGGCTGGACGCCATTAAGGCGCGCCGGGGACGCTGCGAAGCGGCGCGGAACCTTAACCCGTCGCTGTTTATCGCCGAAAGCGGCAAGACGGGCATCGTCATGCTGAACGACGTCGCGGCTGAGCGACGGGCGCACCTGACGGCAGGCGACTCGGTGAACCTGAAGCCGCACGGCAGCACTATCCTGGTGGAGACGCTCGACGGCGAGCCGCTGGGCGAGATCGAGCCCCGCCTGGGGCTGCGCCTGTCGCGGCTGATGGAGGCCGGCAACCGCTACGTGGCGGCGGTGGCCGGGCTCTCGGACGGCGAGGTGCGCGTAATCATCCGCGAGATCTACCAGCACCCCAGCCAACAGGGGAAACCGTCGTTTCCCGCGCTCACGGGGGATACGTTCCGACCCTATGTAAAGGAGAGGCTGCTCCGGCATGACGTAGAGGAGGAAGAGATCCTGGAGGAGCTGGAAGAGGCGGAGGAGTGGGACCAGGAGACGGTGGCCACGGAAGGGGATATGACCCTCCAGGACTACCAGGAGACGGCCGCGGGCGAAGGAGACGAGGAGGAGGAGTTCGAGGAGTAGGCGTCCTTTCCTTGCAGATTGCAGATGGCAGGCATCGCGCCTGCCTTTTCTTGTCTCAAGGCCGCGGCGTTATCACAGCGCCGGCGAAGTCCTGAGGGGGATGCCCCTTCAGGCAGGGGTTTCAGGGGATGTGCCCTGAAATGGAATACGGTTGTGGGCGGGCGGGTGGGAAGATGAGCGTTTATGTTTCCGGCCGCGGAAGCGGCGGCCCTGGGCGAACACGGTGCGGAGCCGGCGAAGCGGCACGAAGGGCCGAGCCCGTAAGGGCCGCGTATGATAGGATAGAATGGCGCGCGGCAGCGTCGCTGCGCTGCGAGTCTACCTCGGGAGAAGAAGATGACGACTGATGCAACGGCAGGCAGGATACGCCCCATCAAGATCGAGGACGAAATGCGGGCCTCCTACCTTGACTACGCCATGAGCGTCATCGTCTCCCGCGCCCTCCCCGACGTGCGCGACGGACTCAAGCCCGTGCAGCGCCGCATCCTTTACGCCATGTCGGAGCTGGGGCTGCGCCCCAACGCCGCCTATAAGAAGAGCGCCCGTATCGTGGGGGAGGTGCTCGGGAAGTACCACCCCCACGGCGACGACCCCGTGTACGAGGCAATGGTGCGCATGGCGCAGGACTTCTCCATGCGCTACCGGCTCGTCGACGGGCAGGGCAACTTCGGCAGCATCGACGGCGACCCCGCGGCGGCAATGCGCTACACCGAGGCGCGCCTTACACCCCACGCCGAAGAGATGCTAGCCGATATCGACCGCGACACCGTCGATTTCGGCCCCAACTTCGACGATAGCCTCCGAGAGCCGATCGTCCTCCCCGCCCGCCTGCCCAACCTGCTGGTGAACGGGGCCTACGGGATCGCCGTCGGCATGGCCACAAACGTCCCGCCGCACAACCTGTCAGAGATCTGCGACGCGCTTGCCCTCCTCATCGATAAGCCGGACGCCGCTATCGACGAGATCACGAAGGTGGTCAAGGGCCCCGACTTCCCGACCGGCGGGCTGATATTTCGGTACGAGCGGACGCGTAAGGACGGCACGGAGGCCAGGCATGACGCCATCCAGGAGGCGTATCGTGACGGTCGGGGCCGTGTCGTCATGCGCGCCCGCACACACATCGAGGAGTCCCGCAGCGGACGGCAGCAGATCATTGTCAGCGAGCTGCCGTATATGACGAACAAGGCGGCGCTCGTTGAGCGCATCGCCGACCTGGCGCGGAGCAAGCGCATCGACGGCATCAGCGACCTTCGCGACGAGTCGGACAGGCATGGCATGCGCATCGTCATTGAGGTGAGCCGCGCTGGCCAGGCGCAGCAGGTGCTCAACCAGCTCTACCGCCACACGGCGATGCAATCGTCCTTCCCCATCAACATGCTCGCGCTCGTCGATAATCAGCCCCGCACGCTGAGCTTGAGGCGGACGCTGGAGCACTACATTGCCTTCCGCCGCGAGGTCATTCGGCGGCGCTCGCAGTTCGAGCTCGAAAAGGCGCGGGAGCGAGAACACATTCTGCAAGGGCTCCTGAAAGCGCTGGAGAACCTCGACGCCGTCATTCAGGCCATTCGCCGCGCGCAGTCGGCGGAGCAGGCGAAAGAGCGCCTGATGAAGCCGCCGTTCAAGATGAGCGACCGGCAGGCGCAGGCGGTTCTGGACATGCAACTGCGGCGCCTGGCGCGCCTCGAGCGACAAAAGATCGAGGAGGAATACGCGCAGATAATCCAGCAGATCGCCTACCTGGAAGACCTGCTCGCCAATCCCCGCAAAATCGATTTCTTGATAAAAGAGGACGCGCAGGATATCAAGAAGCGGTACGGCGATTCGCGCCGGACGCAGATCATCGATCAGGAGGTCGAAGAATTCTCTGAAGAAGACCTCGTGCCGCACCAGGAGGTGGTGATCACCCTCAGCAGCCGCGGCTACATCAAGCGCCTGCCGCTGGAAACGTACCGCCTGCAGCGCCGGGGAGGACGCGGCATAACGGGCATGGTGACGCGCGAGGCCGACGCCGTGTCGCGTCTGCTCGTCGCCGACACGCACGATAGTCTGCTCTTTTTCACGCAACGCGGCCGCGTATTCCAGCTCAAGGCCTATGAGGTGCCGGACGCCAAGCGGCAAGCGCGCGGCATACCGCTGGTAAACCTGATCGAGCTCGCTCAGGGCGACCTGGTCACGGCGATGATCGGAGTGCGGAGCTTTGAGAAGGACTTCTTGGTGCTGGCGACGGCGCGCGGCGAAGTGAAGAAGACGGCGCTCTCCGAATTCGAGTCGGTGCGACGGGCGGGCTTGATAGCAATGGACCTGGAAGAAGGCGATGAGCTTATCACTGCCAAGCAGGCGGCGGAAGACGATCACGTGGTCCTCGTCAGCGGCAAGGGGAAGTCGGTGCGTTTCTCGGTGAAAGAGCTGCGGTCCGCTTCGCGCATGAGCGGGGGCGTTCGCGGGATCTCGCTCGCCAAGGACGATTCCCTCGTCAGCATGGAGGTCGTGGCGGTCGGCCGGCAGCTACTGACCGTAACGGCGAACGGCTTCGGAAAGCGCACCGCCTTCGAGGAGTACACCGTGCACCACCGGGGCGGCGAAGGCCTCGTAACTCATAGGACAACGGACAAAACGGGCACCGTAGTGGTCGCGAGGACCGTGCATGGCGACCAGGAACTGATACTCGTATCGCGAAACGGCATTATCCTGAGGACGCGAGTCGATAGCATCCCCATCGTCGGACGCGCGGCCCAGGGCGTAACGCTGATGGGCGTGGGGCCTGGCGACGCCGTCGCGTCAATCGCCTCCATCGACGTTGGAAAGGCCCCGGCCAGGGCGCCCGCCAGGAAGAAGGGCCAGACGGTCCGCGCTAAAGCCGCGCGCGGCGAAGGTGGAGCGGGCAAGGCGAAGCCCAGGTCGCAGGCGCCGGGCGGTGAAGAACGGTCGAGTCGCCAACCGGGCGGGAGGCCAAAGAGCCCACCCGGCGCTTCGTAGTCGCCGCCGAGAAGCACCCTTGGCCATCGCGCAGTCGTGAAGCCGGCCTCCGGCTTGTAATTCGGTATCGAAGGAATTATTCTAGCCGTAGGGCGTTCTTCTCAATATGTCACGGGGGGCCGGTATCTTGGAAACGAAGCATGCCTTTGACGAGTTCGAGCGGCTCCACGAGCAAATGGAGCAGATGTGGCGTCGAATGGTGTCTGGTCTTCCCGGCCGTCCCGGCTTCTGCGCCCCCGTCATCCAGCCGCTGACCGATATCTTCGAGACGCCGAACCACGTAGTGATCGTTGCGGAGGTGGCGGGCATAGCGGACGAAGAAGTAGAGATCGAGATACAGGGCGATCGTTTGACCTTTCGCGGCGAAAAGAGGGACCGACGCGCCGAACCCCACCATCGCCATGCGCAAGTGGAGATCTGCTACGGGCGCTTTGAGCGGACGGTGAGACTTCCCGCCTCAGTCAAGACCGAGGGGGCGGAAGTGTCTTATTCGGACGGCTTTCTCCGCATCCTCCTGCCTAAGGTGGAACAGCAAGTCCCTCGATCTGTGAGAGTGAATCTCCGCGAGTCTTAGAATTCGCGTTTTCAAAGGAAGGAAGCAGTGCAGGAGAACCAGGACGAGAAACAGCAGGAAGAGTCTGCTCCGGGGACTTCGCAGCAAACACCCAGGTTCCCCGAGGTGCTGCCTGCCATCGCCAGCGACGGCATGGTGCTCTTCCCGGGCCTGATGCTGCCGCTGGCCACCCCTGATCCGGCCATTGTCCAGGCCATCAGCGAAGCGGCTGCCAGCCCCGTGAAAATGGTCGTCCTGTTCGCCCAAAAGCCCGGCGAAGGCGGCCAGTACAGCGCCGAGATGTATTCCATCGGGACGGTGGCGAACATAATCCGCATGATGCGCGACCCATCGGGCGGCGTCCAGGCGATTATCCAGGGAGTCGTGCGCGCAGAGATGCTGTCTGTGGAGCAGGAGACGCCCTCGCTACGCGTCCGCGTGCAGGCACTAGATGAGGAGCGCGGAGAGGGCATAGAGCTGGAGGCGCTGACGAGGACGGTCCTCGGCCTGTTTCAGCGCGTGGTGGCGTTGAGCGATGCTCTCCCCAACGAACTGGGAATGGCTGCGGAGACAATCACGTCGCCGGGTACGCTCGCCGATCTGGTGGCGGCGCACATCAATATCAAGCCGGAGGAGAAGCAGGCCGTGCTCGAGACGCTGAACGTAATCGAGCGGCTCCGGCTGGTGAACGGCTATCTCCAAAAAGAGGCGGAAGTCCTCCAGGTCGAAAGGGAGATACAGTCGCAGGTCCGCGGCGAGCTCGACAAGACCCAGAGGCAGTACATCCTCCGCGAGCAATTGAAGGCGATACAGCGCGAGCTCGGCGAGTCCGACCTGGCGCCGGAGGTGGAGGAGCTGGCGCAGCGCATAGAGGAAGCGCACATGCCGGAAGAGGCGCGACGCGAGGCGGAACGCGAGCTGGAGCGCCTGCGCACCATGCCTCAGGCCGCTGCCGAGTACCAGGTGTCGCGCAACTACCTCGAGTGGCTCGTAAGCCTGCCCTGGGACAAGAGCACCGAGGACAACATGGACATCGCGCGCGCGGAAGCGATATTGAACGAAGATCACTACGGTCTCGACAAGGTGAAGCGGCGGATACTCGACTTCCTGATCGTGCGCAAGCTCAAGGCGGACAGCCGCGGGCCGATCCTGTGCTTCGTGGGGCCGCCGGGCACGGGGAAGACCTCGCTCGGGCAGTCGATCGCGCGGGCGCTGGGGCGAAAGTTCATCCGTATGTCGCTCGGCGGCATGCGCGACGAGGCGGAGATAAGGGGACACCGCCGCACGTACGTCGGCGCCCTGCCCGGACGCATCATCCAGCAGATAAGGCGCGCCGACTCGAACAACCCCCTGTTCATGCTCGACGAGGTCGACAAATTGGGGATGGACTTCCGGGGCGACCCGTCGGCGGCGCTGCTCGAGGTGCTCGACCCCGAGCAGAACAATGCTTTCGTCGATCACTATCTCGATGTGCCGTTCGACCTCTCGCGCGTCATGTTTATCACCACCGCCAACCTCATCGACCCGATCCCCGCGCCGTTGCAGGACCGCATGGAGATAATCGAGCTGCCGGGCTACACCGAGCACGAGAAGCTGGAGATCGCCAAGCGCTACCTGGCGCCGCGCCAAATGGAGGCGAATGGGCTTCAGCCCGGCGCGCTCACGATCACCGACGAGGCGATCCTGGAGGTGATCAGGAGCTACACGCGGGAGGCGGGCGTGCGCAACCTGGAGCGCGAGATCGGCGGGATCTGCCGCGGCGTCGCCCGTGACGTCGTGCGCGGCGTCCAGGAGAGCGTCACCGTCAACCCCGAAGACCTGAGTAAGTTCCTGGGGCCGCGGCGATTCCGCTGGGAGGTGGAGCGCGAGGAAGACGAGGTGGGCGTGGCGACCGCTATGGCCGCGACGGCGGCCGGCGGCGACCTGCTGTATGTGGAGGCGAGCTGCGTGCCGGGGAAAGGCCGCCTCACGCTCACCGGCAAGCTGGGCGATGTGATGCAGGAGTCGGCGCAGGCGGCGCTGACGTATGCCCGCAGCCGCGCCGAGCAATTGCGCATCCCTGAAGGCGCGTTCGACAACTTCGACCTGCACATCCACGTGCCCGCGGGCGCCATCCCCAAGGACGGCCCGTCCGCCGGCGTGACGATGGCGACGGCTCTGGTCTCAGCCCTGACGAGGCGCCCCGTTCGCAAAGACGTGGCAATGACGGGCGAAATAACGCTGCGGGGCAAGGTGCTGCCCGTGGGCGCCATCAGGGACAAGGTGCTGGCGGCCCACCGGGCGGGAATCAAAACGGTCATAATCCCCAAGGACAACGAGCCGGACCTGGAGGAGCTGGCGCCGGATGTGCGCAACGAGATCACCTTCGTCCTCGCCGAGCACGCCGACGACGTGCTGAACAACGCGCTGCACCCGGAACAGGTGGAGGAACAGAGCCGGCTCACAGTCGTCCGCTAGGCTTCGGTCTCATTGGCCGAAGGCGAGGCGCTCCGCCAACCACCGGGGCAAACCTTCCGCCCGTATCTTCTCCTGCGTCGCCGCGATATCGTACTCCACGCGGCGGAGCGTGAGGACGCGCCCCTCGAGGTCGAGCGCGGCGTAAGAGGCGCGCCGGTCGCCGTCGCGGGGCTGCCCCACAGAGCCCGGGTTTATGATGAGGCGTCGCTCCCCCAGGTCGATGCGGTCTCCGTTCAGCAGCGGCGTCAGTCGCGCCGTTCCCCCTGCCGTCTCGCAGGCGACAAACGGTATGTGCGAGTGGCCGATGATGCTGTAGGCCGTCTCCATGCGCCGGAACTGCTCCTCAGCCGCTTCCGACGATAGCAGGTACTCCCAAACAGGCGCCCGCAGGCTGCCGTGCACAAGCGTGAAGTCGCCTTCCTTCGCGACCTGCGGCAGGCCGTCGAGGTACTGCCTCTCCTTGTTGCCCAGCCGCTTCCCCGTCCACTCTGCCGCCATCCTTCCCGCCGGGTTGAAGTCCGACGTGCTGATGCGGTCGATTGCGGCCAGGTCGTGGTTGCCGCAGACAGCGAGGTGGGAGTACGGGCGCAGCAGCGCGATGCAGGCGATCGGGTCGGGGCCGTAGCCGACGATGTCGCCGGGGCACCACACGCGGTCGATGGGGCCGGCAGCACCGGCGTCGCGGAGGACGGCCTCGAAGGCGGCGAGGTTGGAGTGGATGTCGCTGACGATGAGTATTCGCAAGTGCCGCCCGCTCCTTCGGTCGCTGTTTTCACTATACCAGAGATCGTAGGGTCGACCAGCGCCGGTTGAGGGTCAAGAGAGGCTGAAGGTATAATCCAGGCATGAAGGTCTCTGAGCTCGGGGAGTTCGAGCTTATAGCGCGCATCAAGGATGAGCTGGGAGCGCAGGAGGCGGCGAAGACGGCAATGGGCCGCCATTCGCGTCTCCTTCTGGGTATCGGCGACGACGCTGCCCTCTGGCAGAGCCCCAGCAGCGCCCAGATCGCCACGACCGATACCCTCGTCGCCGGCGTCCACTTCCCCGAGGGGCGCGTTCCCTGGGCCGACTTAGGGTGGAAGGCGCTCGCCGTAAACGTCAGCGACGTCGCCGCCATGGGCGGCACGCCCGAATACGCGCTCGTCACTCTCGGCCTCCCATCTGATTTCGCCGTCGAGGACGTGCTCGCGCTCTATCGCGGGATGGCGGACCTGGGCAAGGAGTACGGCGTCGTCATCGCCGGCGGCGACCTGGTGCGCGCGTCCAGGCCGTTCGTGACCGTGGCCCTCTGGGGCCGGGCGACCGAGAGCCAGCGCGGCGAGCCCCTCTTCCTCTCGCGCGACGCCGCTCACGCCGGCGATCTGATCGCCGTGACCGGTGTGCTGGGGAACGCGGCCGGAGGGCTCCGCCTGCTGACGGAACGGCGGCCGGCGCCGCGCCAGACGGTCGAGTACCTGCGGCGGGCCTATCTCCGGCCGAGGCCGCAGGTCGACCTTGGACGCGCCCTTGTCATCGCCGGCGTCCGTTGCGCCATCGACGTGAGCGATGGGCTTGGCCTCGACCTCGGTCACATCTGCGAGGAGTCCCAACTGGGAGCAAGGGTCCGCGTCGACCAGTTGCCGGTGAGCGATCAGCTAAAGAGCGCGTTCCCCGAAGAAGCGCTGACGATGGCGGTCGGCGGCGGCGAGGACTATGAGTTGCTGTTCACCGGCCCCGCCCGCATCGTCGACCGCGTGCGCGGCCGCTTCGCGACGCCCATCACTGTTGTCGGCGAGATGGTGGAGGACGGAGAGCGGCGCCCGCGTTTCCTCGACGACGCGGGAAACGAGATGGCGTTCGAAAGGGCCGGCTGGGAGCACTTCTTTCCGGAAAGCGCGCGCTGATGGACTGCCTGCTCCTGAGGAGCGAGAGCCCGGCTGAGACCAGGCGCATCGGCGCGAGGCTGGCGCGCCTTCTCCGCCCCGGCGACGTCGTTCTCCTTCAAGGCGAGCTCGGTGCGGGAAAGACGTGCCTCGCCCAGGGCATCGGAGCCGGACTGGGAGTAGCGTCCGGCATCAAGAGTTCCGCGTTCGTGCTCCTGAGCGAGTACCGGGGCCGGCTGACGCTCTACCTGGCCGACCTCTACCGGCTCGAAGACCCGCAGGAAGTGGCCGACCTGGCGCTTGAGGAGTCGGCGGCGGACGGCGTGCTGGCGGTCGAGTGGCCGGAGCGGGCCTGGCAGGAGATGCCGCCCGAGCGTCTGCTCGTGCGCATCGAGTGGACGGGCGAGCGCTCGCGGGAGTTGACGTTCGAGGCGCGGGGCGCGCGCTACGAGGAGTTGCTCGCCGCCCTCGCGTCACGTCTGGAGAAGAGGCGGTGACGGCGGTGGAGCTGTCCGTCGATTCGGCGAGCGACTGGGCGAGCGTGGGGCTGTCGACCGAAGGGCAGGCGTTCGCGGAGACGACGTGGCGCAGCCGCCGCCAGCACTCGACGCAGCTCATGCCGGCGATAGAGGCGCTGCTCGCCCGCTTCGCCATCGACAGGGCGGAGTTGACGGCGGTCTTCGTGTGCGTGGGGCCGGGAAGCTATGCGGCGCTTCGCGCGGGTGTCAGCATTGCCAAAGGGCTGGCGTTCGCGTTCGGAGTTCCCATCGTCGGCGTCGGGCGGCTCGAGCTGGACGCATACCCCTACGCGGGCTGCGGGCGGCCGCTGTGCGCGGTGCACCGAGCCGGTCGCGGCGAGGCCGCTTGGGCGGTGTACGTGGGGCCGAAGGAGCGCTGGTCGGAGGTGGTGTCGCCGCGCATGTCGTCGGTGGAGGCGATGCTTTCGATGGCCCCGCGGGATGCCCTGTTCTGCGGCGAGGAAGACGACGACCTGGGGTCGCTGCTCGGGCAGTCGGGAGAGAAGGGGAGCGGGCGGATGCTGGTCACGGGCCGGCGGCGCGCCGATCATCTGGCGGAGCTTGCGTGGCGCCGTCTCGCGGCCGGGCAGGCCGACGACGCGCGGTCACTCGTGCCGCTGTACCTGCGCGAGCCCGCCATCGGCCCGCAGAGCTAGCGACGTTGCGTGACTTCGTCTAGAGGAGAATCGACAACATGGTGGAACGGAGCCTGGTGCTGGTCAAGCCGGATGCGATGCAACGGGGACTCGCCAGCGAGGTGCTGGGCCGCATAGAGCGGCGCGGCCTGAAGATCGTGGCGATGCGCCTCCTTCAGATGGACGAGGAGATGGCGAAACGTCACTATGCCGAGCACGTCGGCAAGCCGTTCTTCGCGGGGCTAGTCGCGTTCATCACCTCCTGCCCCATAATCGCCGCCGTGTTCGAGGGGGAGAACGCCGTGGCGCTCGTCCGCCAGACGATGGGCGCGACCGACCCCGCGAAGGCAGCGCCCGGCACGATACGCGGAGACCTCGGCATCGACCTGGGGCGCAACCTCGTGCACGGCTCCGATTCGCCGCAATCGGCGGAGCGAGAGGTCGCTTTGTTCTTCGACAAGAGCGAGATCGTCGGCTACGAGCGCAGCCTGGAGCCGTGGATCAAGGAGGCGTAGCGCTCACTGGAAGCGGACAACGGCCGCTCCCCTGCTCCATAGCTCCTCGATCCGGTAGTAAGCGCGGGTCGCCGGGTCGAAGAGGTGGACGATCACGTCGCCGAGGTCGAGCAGGACCCACCCCGAGTCGGACGCCCCCTCGCGGCGCACGGCGACGGACTTCTTCGCCAGTTCGTCCTCGATGGAATCAAGAAGGGCCTGCATTTGCCGCGTGGTGGCGGCTGAGGCGATTACGAAGTAGTCCGCGAAGCTGGCGACCCGGCCGATGTCAAGTAGTATAATGTCCTCAGCCTGCTTTTCTGAGAGCAGCTCAACCACTCTTTGGGCTAGCTCGCCTGCTTCCAGACCGTGACCTCCTCTCGACGCGGTGTCGATATTATAACACGGCCGGAAGCGGGCGCACCCGGGGAACGGACGATGAACGAGAAGAAGCGCGTGGTCGTGGCGATGAGCGGGGGCGTCGATTCCTCCGTCGCCGCCGCCCTCCTGCTGGAGCGCGGCTACGAAGTCGTCGGCGTGACGATGCGCCTGTGGAGCGACGGGTCCTCGCTGCGGGCGGGTTGCTGCGTGCTCGGCGCCGACGACGCGCGCGAGGTCTGTCGTGTCCTCCGCATACCTCACTACGTGGTGAACCTGGAGCGCGAGTTCGAGGAGGAGGTGGTGCGCTACTTCTGCCGCGAGTATGAGCAGGGACGCACCCCCAACCCCTGCCTCGCCTGCAACGACAGCATCAAGTTCAAGCATCTCCTCCGCCGCATCGGCCGGTGGGGCGCCGGCTACCTGGCGACGGGCCACTACGCCCGCATCCGTCAGGTTGACGGCGAGTACCGGCTGCTGCGGGCCGTCGACGATTCGAAGGACCAGTCTTACGTCCTCTACACGCTGGGCCAGGACGAGATGTCGCGGCTGCTGCTGCCCGTCGGCGAGCGCACGAAGGCGGAGGTGCGGCGGATGGCGGCCTCGCTGGGGCTGCCGGTGGCGGAGAAGCGCGACAGTGTTGAGATCTGCTTCATCCCCGAGAACGATCACCTGGCCTTCTTGAAGGCGCGGAGTGTGGCGCGGGCGCCGGGCCGCGTCGTCGATGTGCACGGCAGGACGGTGGGGACTCACAATGGGATCGCCGGGTACACCATCGGGCAGCGGCGCGGGCTGGGCGTTGCGCTGGGCGAACGGCGATACGTGGCGTCGATAGACGCGCGGGAAAACGTCATTACGATCGGCGACGAGGAGGATTTGCTGTCCGAGGCGCTGATCGCCGACGCCGTGAACTGGGTGAGCGGCAGGCCGCCGGAAGGCGAAGCGGCCGTCGAAGCGAAGATCCGCTATCGCACTCCTGCCGCGCCGGCGACCGTCCGGATGCGCGGTGCCAGGGCGGAGGTGCGTTTCCGCGAGCGGCAGCGGGCCGTAACGCCGGGCCAGGCAGTCGTGTTCTATCAGGGGGAGGAGGTAATCGGGGGTGGTATTATATCGGTAGTTGGGGCGGCCGCCCGCCGGGGACGCCCGGAAGCCATCGTTATCTCAGGGAGGTGATGAGATGGACTTGCAGGAGGTGCGCGACCTCATAATCATCATTTGCGGGGCCATGTCGATACTGGTCCTGTTTGTGACTCTTGTGGTCGTGCTGGTCGTCGGGCTTTCGGCGCGGGGGCTCATATCGGTGGCGCAGTCGATGTTGCAGCAGCAGCTTTCCCCAACCCTGGACTCCGCGCGGCAGGCGGTGGACAACGTCCGCGGCGCAACCGCCTTCGTCACTGATACCGCCGTCAGCCCCATAATCCGCCTCTACGGTCTCTTCACGGGACTGAGAAGAGGCCTGATGTCGCTGCTCGGCTTTACGAGAAGGGTGCGCCGCTGAGGGGCCGCAGAAGAGAGCGAGGAGGCCATTCGATGGGTGCGAAAGGCGACAAGGAGCGCGAGGAAGAAGAGGAGCGGGCGGGGAAGGGCGGCCCCGGCTTTGTCTCCGGCTTTCTGTCCGGTTCCGCCCTGGGCGGACTTCTCGCCGTCCTGTTTACTCCCATGCCCGGGGAGGAGTTTCGGGCGATGACGCGGGAGAAGGCGCCGGAGCTGTGGGAGCGGCGGCAGGAGCTGGCGGAAGAAGCGCTGGGGCGTACGCAGGCGCTGTTCGAAAGGGTGGAGAGCATGCCCGGCGGCGGCATAATCCCCCGTATCCGTAATTTCTTGCGGGCAGTGAAGGAGAGGCTATCGGATGCGGCGGCGGAGGTGAGAGAGGGCATGGTGGAGGGGCAGGAAGAGGCGCGCCACCGTTACGAGACTATGACGAGACGCCGCCGCAGGGGCATGTGAGCCCACGCCCAGGCGCCTGCCGCCTTGCGTTCGGCGGCCGGCCGTCTACCGCGTCGTTCCGCGCGGGCGCCGGACCCGATATTCCCTGAAGAAGCGGTCCTGCAGGGCATCCGCATGTTCTTCTCCTATCCGTTGACTATCTCTCTCGGTGGGTCGGAAGCGGATGAACGGATCTGCGATGAGTATGGAGAGTGGCGGAGAGGGTGGGATTCGAACCCACGGACCCCAAAGGGGTCACGCGCTCTCCAGGCGCGCCTGATCGTCCACTCCAGCACCTCTCCGCGCGGCGGAGGACGTTGTATTAACTGGCGGAGAGGGTGGGATTCGAACCCACGGTCCCGTTGCCGGGACACCGCTTTTCGAGAGCGGCACCATCAACCACTCGGACACCTCTCCAAGCAGAAGGCGGCCTCCACGGAGAATCCGCCCGGACAACATTATAGCATAAGCCGGGGCGGCCTCGGGGGGTCAGGAGGGCGGTACGAGCACGCGTTCGGCCCGCACGACGAGCCGGTGGCTGTACTGTCTTGTGCTGTAGTTGAACTCGCCGCAGCAGGTTATGAGGGTTACGACTTCATTGGGCGTCGGCCCCACGATCTCGCCGATGGGCGCGGTGTCGACGGGCAGGCACTCGAGCGCGGTGACGCTGTACTGGTAGATGGTGCCGTCCGCCAGGCGGACCTCGACGATGTCGCCCGCTTGCAGATGGCGCAGCTCCCAGAAGACGGCGGGCCCGACGTCATGATAGTCGACGTGGCCGGAGAAGACGGCGTTGCTGCCGAAGCCCGGCCGGGTGCTGAAATCGTACCAGGCGACGTCGTAGGCGTTCGACGGTGACTGCATCACGCCGTCGCCGTCGATGCCCAGGGTGACGACCGGCGCGTCGATCCCGACCCGCGGGATGACGAGCCGCGCGATGGGAGCGTCGCTGGGGGGCGTGGACTGCGGTGGCGGGGTAATCGAAGGAGGCGTAGCGACGACTGAGCCGAAACCGGTAGTCGTCCCGGGCCCACTGTACCGGCCGTTGTTACCGATGATGCCGGTCGCCGAAAGACCGAAGAGGATGCCGGCGGCCATGAGAGCGGCAACGCCGAGCCCCATGATCACGACGGAGAGCCTGCTCAGGCTCTCTTGCCGTCTAGGGTTCCGAAAGCGCAAGCCCCGTCCCTCCCCAATAGAATCTGCAACACTATTCTAAGAAACCGGCGCCGCACGAGGAAGAGGCGGCGCTCTTCGGCGGGCCATGGGCGTGTCAGAACGCTAGGGAACGAGGGCGCCGCGCACGACGAGCCGCTGGTTGTATTGGCGCGTCGCCGGGTTGAAGGTGCCCTGGCAGGTGACGATGGTGATTGTGCCTTCGCCCGTGTCTGCGCAGTAGGAGCTGAAGTCGGACTCGGGGCTGATCGTCTGCGCCCACTGGACGGAGTAGCGGGCCACTGCGCCGTCGGGCAGATAGACTTCGATGATATCGCCAGGCGCGAGGAGGCGGAGGTCCCAGAAGACCGCCTCGTAGTGGGGGTGATAGTCGACGTGGCCGGAGAACACGGCGTTGCCGGACGAGCCGGGGTAGCCTCCGAGGCCGGGGAAGGCGGAGAAATCGTACCAGACGACGTCGAAGCGGCCGTTGGGAGGGCCCATCACGCCGTCGGGGCCCATGACGCGGATGGTGACGGGGGCGTTCACGCCGATCTTGGGTATCACCATCCGCATGCCGCTTTCCGCTGCCGGGCCCTGCGATTCGTGGGTCACTTCGGACGAACCTGTCGCATCGGAGTCGCTGGAAGCGGCCTCCAGCGGGGCTTCGCTGGTGGCGGTGGGGAGCGGGGTCGGCGAAGCGGTAAGGCGCGGCGTCGGTGTCGAGCGAGGCGTGGGGGAAACGGCGGCGTCGAGGACGCGGGCTAATGTCGACGGCCCGTCTCCGGTACCGCTGAAAAGGAAGAGCCATGTGAGTGCCGCAACGGTCGACAGGACGACGACGGGCACGCCCGCCAGCAGAGCGATGTGAAGCCGGTTTCGCGGCCGGAACGAAAGGCGCGAGGACCTCTCCCTAAGCCACCCGTACAGCCCAGACAACGCGCCTCTGATCATAGGTCCTCGTGGAGGGATCGAATGTGCCGGCGCAGGTAATCAGCGTCACCGATTCCTGAGGCGTGGAGGCGACGATGTCGTTCCAGACGGCGGCGCTGGAATCGACGACGCGGTTCCACTGCACGACGTACTTGTACTCCGAGCCGTCGCTGAGGCGGATGACGATTTCGTCGCCCGCCTCCAACTTCCGCAGGTCCCAGAAGACAGCGGGGCCGTAGTCACGGTAGTCGACGTGGCCGGAGAGGACGGTGTTGCCGCCCACGCCGGGCCGGCCGCCGAGCCCCTCGAAGGCGGAGAAGTCATACCAGGCGACGTCTGTCGGTCCCTCGGGCCGTGGCATGTGGCCGTCCGTGCCCACGACTCGCATGGTGATAGGGGCGTCGACGCCGATCTTGGCGATTAGAAGTCGGTCGCCTTCCTGGCCGGGCACCGGCGCCTCGGGGTGAGTGCCGGCGAGGCCGTTTGTTTGCAGACGCTGCTCAAGGTGTTCTTTGGCCAGCAGAAGCGACTGCGTCAGGTCTTCGTTGAGCAGCCCTTCCGATTCGCCCTCCGAAGGGGTCGCAGTCCGCGCGGCGGCGCTCTTTGCGTCGCCGTCGCCGCCCAGCGAAAGGGCGAGCGTTGTGGATACGGCGGCGATGATGAGGAGAAGGGCTATGGGCACGCCTGCGATTACGGCCCACCGCTGGCGCGGCTGAAGGCAGTCGAGCCACCGCCGCAACTGCTCCAGCCGACCTCCGCCTCCTGGCCCTCTGTCCCGTCCGCCCGGTAGTCTAAGTCGATCCATGGTAGGCCTCTTCGCTCTCCTGATTGCCGATCAAGGTGGTTCTGCCGGGAAATCCCTTTCGAATTGTACTTTTGCCGCGTCTGGCCTTCAAGCTTCTCCGGCGGTATCGGCCGTCCCTGCCGATTGTGTCAGCGGGAGTTAGCCTGTCTTTCGTCCTTATCGTGTTGATAGTCCTGGGGGCCCCGGTTGCAGTCCGGGACCCCCAGTCAGAATAGCTTCCCGGCTAGACTGTCCTAGTCGAGCAGTCCCGCGTCGCCGGTGGGCGGCGGCACCACTGTGGGTGGCGGCGCTACCGTGGGCGGCGGGGCCACTGTGGGTGGCGGCGCGGCGCAGTCGATCCTGATCGAGCTTTCAAGGTCGAAGTCCGGCACGCTGACTATCACGACCACGCCAGCCGATACGCCGGACAGCGGTGTGATTGTGCTGCTGGCAACGCCCTCGGCGTCAGTGACAGCCGTGATCGGGTCGGCGGTGCCGAGCGCCACAACGTCGAAGCGGACTCTGATGCCGGCCACGACGGGGTTGCCCTCAGCGTCCACCAGGGCGGCGCTCACGGTTGAGCTGGCTGTGCCGTCGCAGGTGATGGATGCGGGGCTGGCGGTTACGGTCATGTCCGCCGGCTCGCCGACGACCGTGATGTCCACTTCGTCGTCGTCCACCTCGGGCCCCATCGGGCTGAGGAGAGCGCTGGCGGTGATGGTGGCCGTTCCGGGTTCAACTCCGCAGACCAGGTTGACGGCGAAGGTGCCTGAATCGGTCTCGATGCTGACGGTCAGAGGGAGCGTGAGTACGGCGACATCGGTGTCATCGGACTCCCAGCCGACAAAGGCTCCGGCGAGTGGAGTCCCGTCGTCGTCTTCTACCGTCGCGATGAGGCCGGTAACCGTGGGTTCCTCGATCTCATCCGTGAAGTCCGCGAGGTCGAGACCGGTGCAGTCGCCGAGGTCCAGCCCTTCCATGACGGTGTCAGAGGGGAAGGCGATCACAGAGATCGCGTCCGGGTCGCCGACGACGGCGTACTCGATTGTGACGTCGATGCCCGACTGGCTGACAAGCAGCTCGTAGTCGTCATCGCGGGCAAAGCCGCCCGCGCCGGCAGTGAGGGTGGCAACGACGGCTCCATCGCCAACGGTGGCGGCGTTGGCGTCGCAGTCGGCCTCTTCCAGCGCTGTGTCACAAACCCAGTTAGCGGCGCCCGATTCGGCGAAAGCGCCCACGTCGGCGCTGAAAGTGACCGGGTCGTCGTTGGTCACGAAAGCCAGAATCCACAAGACGCCGGTATCTTCATTTAGCTGGTTGGCGTCCAGGTCGATGTCGGCAAAGTCGCTTGCCTCTACCCTGCCATCCCCGTCGCCTTCTTCGTCGGCAACGGCAAGAAGGTGTGCCGGGTTAGCAAGGTTGCACGCGGGAGCGCACGCCGCATCGGTGAGCGAATTAACGATGGTGGGGCTGAGCGCAATGACCGCGGTCGGGCGGGCTTGGGCGTCGTCGCTGCGGATGGTGGTTCCCGCCATGCCGAGCAGGAGCGCCACGAATGCCAGCCCTGCCAGTATTCCAAACTTCTTCAATTCAAACCCTCCTTAGTCTTGAGACTCACGTTTTGATTTACTTACCGAGTGGTTGTCCCTTCCCCTGCGCTGAGCCCTCCGTCGCCCTCGGCCGAGACACTTGTCGACGACGCGGGGCGTGAGGCGCCGGTTCAGGGCTTGTGGATTGCTGCACCTCCTTTCGCTCTTCCCGCTTCCCTGCCGACCGTAGCCGGCCTGCCGGTTATTCGGCTTGCGGGCTCCCTCCCGATTAGCGTCATCCCTTACAGGCGCGCGTGTTCCCTGCCACGCCCGGTCGGGCCTGCGCTGTTCCTTATAACGCGCAAGTCGGAAAAAGGTTAACGCCTTTTTTCGCCTGCGGCCGCATGGCGTGAAAGGAAGGCCTCCAAAGAGGCCTCCCTTTGCTTGCCGGACAACTCTTCCCTTCGACGCAGGCCTCAGGGAAGGTAGCCCCCGCTGCCTGTGGGCGGCGGCTGTATGGCAGGCGGCGGAGCGGGCGGCGGCGCGGGCGGCGGCGCCGGCGCTGCCTCCGCACACGCCACGATTATGCTCTTCTCGATAACGGGCACGAGAATCTCCTCGTCGTCATCGGGGTCTTCTATGTCGTTCACATCCAGTTCAGGGAGCATAAAAGTTGCCTTGACGGTGACGCCCCTGGCGATGTCGGAGAGCGGCGTCAAAACGGTGGTAGCTACGCCCCCCGCCGATTTCGCCTCTTTCGGCGATACGGTGCCCAGCGTCTTCGACTCGAAAACGACAACGTTGCCGTCGACGGCAGGGTTGCCTTCGGCGTCGGTAAGGGTGGCGCTTACGGTCGCGGTAGCGGTGCCGTCGCAGACGAGGCTGGCCGGCTCGGCGCTCAGGACCATCTCTTCCGGCGGCGCCATCACGGTGACTTCGATTTCGACGTGCCGTTCTGTGGCATTCAAGTCAAGCGGAGGGCTTGTTGGGCTGGGAGCTTTGACGGTGGAGGCCCTCACCCTTACTGTTCCCGGCTCGAGGCCGCAGAGAACGTTGGGGGCTCCGACGCCGAGCGGACTGCTGACGGTGGGGACGAGGGGCAAGGCGGTAATAGCGCCGTCGCTATCCCTGACCTCCCACGTGACCAGGGCCGCTGTCACCTCCGTCCCGTCCTCGTCGACAACCTTTGCCATAAGGGGGGTCTTCTCCGCGGCGCGAAGCGTGGCAAGGAAGGATGCGGTGTCGCCGAAGAGCTCGCACTGGGCGGCGCCGGCCTGAATCACCGTCTTGTTCGCGCTGACCGTGATGTTACGTGGCTCGCCGACGATGGTGTAAGGCTCTTCGACCTCGATCATTCCCTGGCGTACGCGAAATACGCCGGGGCCGCGGTCGTCGCGGTTGGCAAGCCATTTGACCAGGACAACGCCGTCGCCCCTGACCCCGTCGTTATCGCAGTCTTCGTCTTCGAAATCATAGTCAGGGCCGATGGGTCCGCAGCGCGCGAAGCTCGCCCCCGTGCGCTGGAAGATGCCGGTATCGGCGGCGAAGCCTACCGGCTGATCGCTGTTGACGAAGGCGATGACGTAGCCCGCGCCGTCCATCTGGTGGAACTGCCCACCGTCGACATCTATCTTCGCCAGGTCCTCGGGAGTGGGCTTGTCCGGGTCGGCCCCCAGCACCGTCACCAGTTGCCGGAACTCGGTCGCACCTGCGAGGGACAAGCAAGCGGTAAAGGCGGCCGTGCCGTCCTCGGCTTCACCCGGTATCGTGTCGCCGTCCCAGTCCAGGGAAGCGGTCATCGTGGTGCAGAGGACCTGGTTGACGGTTACGATGGAGACGATCCTGGCCTCCGCCGTCTTCGATTCAAACGTTTGCGCGAAAACGAGAAGAGCCAGCACGGGAACGAAAATGGTGATTGCCAGCTTTGTCCATTTCATTGTTTGCGTCCCCCTTTTTTCTTGCACTCCAGCAGTCCGGCCATCTTCCGGCGCCGCTTCCCTGCGAGAGAGCGGCCGCGGAGGCAGCAGCCGGCTAGGTTCCTATGGGGCAGCGCAGGCTGCCTTGTTAAAGGGGGCACGCTTTCACGCGCCCCCTTTCACGCATCGTTAGCGGCTCCTCACGCGCCGCAACACGAGTCCTGTCCCGACCAGCAGCGCCCCTGCGCAGGCGATGCCGATAAGCCCCGCTGCCGCCGGTGACACGCCGCTGTCGCTGCCCTGGCCCGTGGGCGGAGGCACGACGACCGGCTGCTGTCCGCCGCCCGGTGGCGGTGGCGGAGGCGGTAGGGTCGGCTCTTCCGCCGGCGGAGGCGGCGCCTCAGGGGTATCGGTTGGCGGCGGCGTGGGCGTCATCGTCCAGGCCCTGGGCGTCGGCGTCGAGGTCGGGCACGTGGGCTGGCCGGGGCCGCCGCACCAGGGCGTTGGAGTCGACGTCCTCGTGGCGGTAGGCGTGGCCGTGGGCGGAGGCGGTTCGCCGCTTTTGCTCTCCGTGCCGCCGTTGCAGGTCATTTCCCAGTTATATGCGGGATTGCACGTTCCCATCTCGGAGGCGTCCGGGAAGCCCAGCAGACCATTGGCGATAGTGAGCGTGTCCTCACCGGCCGCGATTGCCTGGAAATGGATCACCGCGATTACTCCGCTTGTCTCGTCATCTCCCAGCGTCCAGGGGCCGGCAAGGCTTGTGCATTGGAGAAACGCCCAACCATTGCCGGGGCCACTCGCCGGGTTCTTGTCACCCATCGGGTAGGCGATACCGCCGGTGGAGCAGTCCCATCCGCTGCCGAGACCGTCGCCCCAGATTGTGGAACCGGCGTTGGCGTCGGGGTTGTCGTCGAGCCCGTTCCCGCTGTTCGCCACCTCGGGCGCCACGTTCAATAGGTCGTCGTAGAGGACATCGAAGGCGAGCGTGCCTATCCCTGTCCCGGTAAACCCGCCGGCCGCAGCGTAAAGGCCCGACACGCAGAGGCCGATGTCGTAGATTGTGCCCGGATCATGGAACGCCGTCGCATCGATGTCGGTGCAGGGGCCGTCGGATGTCTCCATGTCGAGGGAGACTACGATGGGTACCGGCTCTTGAGCAGCGGCCTGCTCGCTTCCCCAGGGCCGGGCGAGGAGCAACAGCCCGGCCAGCAAAGCGATTGCGACGATGGCTAGAGAGATTATTCGCCAGCGTTTCATGGTTCCCTTCCTCTCTGGCTCATTTGCATATGAGTACCCCGCCGAAATGTGCGCGCCCTGCGCGCGATGCTTGCGATTGCGAGGGTTGGGCCGCTCGCGCAGCCCGGATGCCGACCAACGACGTACTTGTAACGCATCAGCTTCCGCTATGTCAACCGATGCGCGAAGAAAAGTCCGGCGTCCTGTTCCGATTAGCCGGCGTGCGGTCGATCCGCTTTCCGGCGGGCCCCGCCGCCGGCGGGGCCGTTTGTGGGGAGGGCGGCGAAGGAATCGCCGCCCTCGTCTTTTCTGTTATCGCTTAGCGGACCCGGCGCCAGCGCCCGGCGTGGCGCAGGTACACGCCTCCGGCCGCAGCCAGGGCGCCCGCCGCGCCCGCCGTCAGCAGGGCGGCGAGCGTCCAGTCAAAGCCTCCGGACGGGCCGCTGCCCGTAGGCGGAGCGACGATCGGGCCGGCGCCGCCTGTGGGCGTCGCGGTCGATGTCGGCGGAGGCGGCGGCGGCAGCGTGGGCGCGGGCGTGCTCGTCGGCGGGACGGGCGTGTCCGTGGGCTCAGGCGTCGGCGTCGCCGTCTTGCGCCTGAACGGCGTGGGCGTCGTCGGCGGGACCTTCTCGTCCGTCGCGCCCTGGCAGTCCATCACGACGCCGCCCGGGCCGGTCCGGGCGGCCGGCGCGCCGCTCGGGAGGCCATCCAGGCCGGGGCAGTACCCGATGACCCCCTCTTCGCCCCATATCTCCAGCAGTGTGATGTCGACCTGGTCGGCGCCGGGGGCAAGGACCTCGAAGTCGATAGTGGCGAGAGCGCCGTAGTTGGTGATGTCGCCGATATTGGCGGTGCCTTCGAGGACCCAGCACCAGATTTCGGCTTCACCGGCGGAGCCTTCCGCCCCGCAGTACGGCTCCATCTCGATGTTGCAGTCCCAACCATCGCCGAGGCTGGTGCCGAAGGTTGTCGATCCGGCGTTGGCGTCGGGCATGTCATCGAGGCATTCGTCCTCAACGCCGCATTCCTCGTCGAGGCACTCGTCCAACTCGCCGTCGTACGAGACCAGCACGCGGAACCGGGTGACAGGCTCGTAGACGTCGGCTACGCAGACGGCGAGGGTGTGGGTGTCGCCCACGAACTCCGTCGTCTCGTCGTCGATTGCGTCGGGGTCGCAGGGGCCTTCGCCGTTAGTGATGTCCTTGTCTATGTAGGCGCGCGGCGGAGGAGTGGGCGTCTCGGTGGGCGTGTTGGTGGGAGTGGGCGTTTCGGTGGGTGTACTGGTGACTGTAGGCGTGCTGGTCTCCGTGGGTGTGGCCGTTTCGGTGGGTGTGTTGGTGACGGTGGGCGTGTCAGTGGGAAGTGGCGTTTCGGTCGGTGTGGCCGTTTCCGTAGGCGTGTTCGTCGGGCCCGGCTGCGTGGGCGTTTCGGTGGGCGGCTCGCCCTTGATGTCGGTGCCGTCGAGGCAGACCATCGGGAACAGGACGTCCGGGTTGCAGGTCCCCATCTCCGAGGCGTCGGTGTAGCCAAGCGTCCCCCAGCTAATCTGGAGGGTGTCCGTCCCGTTTTCAAGGGGAATGAAGGTGATTACGGCCAGAGTGCCCCAGTCCTCGTCATCGCCGAGACGGAAAGGCCCCGTGAGGCTCGAGCAGGACAGGAAGGCGCGGCCGTTGCCCGGTCCGGTGGCCGGGTTCTTGTCACCCATGGGGAAAGCGAGACCGCCGGACGAGCAGTCCCAGCCGTCGCCCAGGTCGTGCCCTTCGCCGTTGAACGTGGTTGCGCCTGCGTTGGCGTCGGGGTTGTCGTCGAGGCCGGTTCCGACATTCGCCACCTCCGGCGCCAGGTTGAGCGTGTCGTCGTACAGCACGTCGAAGGCGACTGTCCCCGGCGGAAAGCCGAGGTACAGACCGTGCACGCAGACGGCCACCTCGTACTCCACACCCAGCTGTCGCTGCGGGCCGACGTTGTCGGTGGCCGCAGGGTCGCAGGGGCCGCTGCCGTTGGTGACGTCCATATCGATCTCCATGTGGAGGTCGGTGAGGGTATCCCCATCGAAGTCGTAATAGTGGGCGGACGCTTCCTCGCCGCCGCCCTGCATCAGCGCGAAGCTGATCATGGCGACGGCCACAGCCAGTACGACGGCGGCTGCCGCGAGCAACGTGAACCTGGGGGAACGAGTAATGGGTCGTCTCATCGGTCACCTCCCTGCGGGCGCGCGCACCAGCCCCGCGCGATCCAACTAAGGCGAAACGGAACGTAGTTAGGCGCATGATACATTGCAAATTAAGAACGCGCAACCACGAAAAAGGTCAACGCGCAATCTCATTTTGAATCGACCCTATTCGGCTGCCGCGTCGATCACTGCCGCGCCCGCCGGAAATCGTAGGGTCGCCGCGCGAAAACGCTATCGACAGCGGGCCCGTTTTCGGTTACTATTAGCAATCATTCTGTGTTGAAGAAGACTGGGAGGTGTTCACCGGCCATGAGAGAGCCACGCTCAGGCGTCGTGACGGGACGGGCCAGCCGCCCTCTTCGTCATGGCCGTCCGTATGGCTCCCGGGCCGGCGTCTTTCGCTGACGTCCGGCCGGCCCCCGCGCGGCGAGAGGCTCGGCTCGGATGGGTTGAGGGCTGATTGCGGAGTGCGCTGCAGAGGCATCCGGGGCGCTATCACCGTAGATAGCAATACGAGTCGGGACATTCTGGCAGCCAGCCGCGAGCTCCTGACGGCGGTGATCAATGCGAACGCCGTCCAGCCCGAAGATGTAGCGTGCATCTTCTTCAGCACAACCCCCGATCTGAACGCAGACTTCCCCGCCAGGGCTGCCCGCGAGATGGGTTTCACCAGCGTGGCCCTTCTCTGCGGCCACGAGATGGCGGTACCCGGCAGCCTTCCCTCCTGTCTGCGTATCCTCCTTCTCGTGAACACGGAGAAGCGGTCCGATGAGATCGTTCACGTGTACCTGAAGGGGGCGGCCGCGCTCCGGCCCGACATCGAATACAATTCCCGCTGATTTCGTCTGGGAGGCATTTCGTGATGATGGTCGTAATGAAGAAAGACCATACCCAAAAGGATCTTGATGAGGTGCTCGTCTACCTCAAGGAAAAAGGACTCGGCTCTCACCTGAGCGTGGGCGTCGAGCGCACGGTTATCGGCGTCCTCGGCCACATCTACCCCGAGCTGGGCGAAGAGCTCGAGGCGCTGCCTGGCGTGGAAGAGACGGTCCCCATAACGCGGCCCTACAAGCTGGCCAGCCGCGAGCTCAAGCCCGAAGACACCGTCGTCCATGTGGGCGACGTGGCGATTGGCGGCGGCGCAACGGTGATTATGGCCGGCCAGTGCTCGGTGGAGAACGAGGAGCAGACCATGGCGACGGCGCGCCTGGTCAAGGAATGCGGCGGCCACATCCTGCGGGGGGGCGCGTTCAAGCCGCGCACCAGCCCGCACGCATTCCGCGGCCTGGGGGAAGCGGGCCTGAGGATGCTCGCCGCCGCGCGAGCGGAGACGGGCCTTCCCATCGTGACGGAGGTCATGGACCCCCGCGACGTCGATCTCATCGCCGGCTACGCCGACATACTGCAGATCGGCACGCGCAACGCCCAGAACTACTTTCTGCTCGACGAGGTGGGAAAGTGCGGCAAGCCGGTGCTCCTCAAGCGGGGGATGGCGTCGTCGGTGGAAGATTGGCTTCTTTGCGCCGAGTACATTCTTGCGCGCGGCAACAGCCAGGTGATCCTGTGCGAGCGCGGCATCCGCACCTTCGAGACGGGGACGCGCTTCACGCTCGATGTGAGCGCTATTCCGCTCGCGAAGCGGCTGAGCCACCTGCCGGTCGTCGCCGACCCGAGTCATGGGACGGGGCGCTGGTACCTGGTGGAGCCGATGTCCATGGCGTCGGTGGCCGCCGGCGCCGACGGCCTGATGGTGGAGATACACCCCAATCCGGACCGGGCGCTGTCGGACGGGGCGCAGAGCCTGAACTT
This sequence comes from Dehalococcoidia bacterium, assembly GCA_030018455.1. Classification (NCBI taxonomy): domain Bacteria; kingdom Bacillati; phylum Chloroflexota; class Dehalococcoidia; species Dehalococcoidia bacterium. Next base: position 133,280 of record JASEFU010000003.1, on the reverse strand, counting down.
CGACAACTTCCGGAAACTGATGCACAAGGTGTCGTCGGTGGCCGAGGCGGTGGGACGCCCCTTCGTCAGGAGCGGCGGCCCGACGGCGGAGGTCGCGAGATAGGGGAAGACGCAACGAGGAATCGGGACACGGGACGCCGGGCGTTGAAGGTCTTGACGCTCTGCGGGATGAGTCCTGCAGCCTGCATCCGACATCGCCTTCGCTCACCCGAGGTTCTAGCCCTCGGAAGCGTTGCAACGTCTCACGCCACCGGCATTCAGTGCGTTAAGAAGCGGGGTTAGGGGCCGTGTTTGAGTTGAAGCTGCCCGTCTTCGAGGGCCCGCTCGACCTTCTCCTGCACCTGATCGAGAAGGAAGAGCTCGACATCACCGCCGTCTCTCTCGTGCAGGTGGCCGACCAGTACCTCGCGCACCTGCAATCGATGGAGGCGATAAGCCTCGACGCCCTGGCCGACTTCGTGGCGATCGGCGCGAAGCTGATCTATCTCAAATCGAGAGCGCTGCTCCCGCGACAGGAGGCGGCGGAGGAAGAAGAGCCCTCGCTGGAAGAAGCGGGCCGCGAGCTGACGGAGATGCTGCAGGAATACCGTCGCTTTAAGGAGGTGGCGGGAGCGCTGCGGGCAATCGAAGACGAAGGGCTGCGCGCCTACCCGCGCGTCGCTCCGCCGCCGGACGTCCCGCTGCCCACGGGCCTGAAGAAAGTGACCCTCGACCGGCTGGTCGAGCTTTTTCAGGAGGCGCTGCGTCGCCAGCCGGCGGCGCCGCCGGCAGTCGAGCGCGAGCGCGTGACGGTGCGGCAGAAGATCGAGGAAATCGAGTCGCGGTTGCGGTCGGTGGGGAAGCTGAGCTTTCGCAGCTTCATTTCCGTTTGCCGCTCGCGGATCGAGGTGATCGTTTCCTTCCTCGCCGTGCTTGAGCTGATTAAGGCGCTCCGCCTTGCCGCCGAACAGGAGGAATTGTTCGGCGATATCGTGCTCGTCGCGGTAGAAGACCCCGCGCCCAGAGCCAGATGAGGAGCGCGGCGGCCGCCGCTCCCAGCGCGTCGATTGCGAAGTCGCTGAGGGAAGCGTCGCGGCCGGCCACGAACCCCTGGTGGTACTCGTCGGAGGCGGCGTACAGGACGGCGCCCAGGAGGGCGAGCGTCAGCGCGATGGGGACCCGCTTCTTCCGCAAGCCGCTGAAGAGCTGCCCCCAGGTCATGAGGGCGGTGAGAAAGGCGAATTCCGCGAAGTGGCCGAAGACGTTGACGGCGGCTGGCTGAGAGGCGCCGGGCGGCCGCTCCTGCGCGGAGAGCGAGAAGATGAGTCCCATCCAGAGGGCGGCCGGAAGCCACGCCGCAATTAGCCTGCCCGCCGCGATGGAAAAGGTTCGAGCCGTCAAGTTGCGTCTCTTTCCCGGACGATGATGTCAGAGTCATTATCGGCGACAGAGGCGTGCTCCGAAACTGTGCCCGCGTTCGCGTCCGCCGGACAGCCGAGCGCCGCGCGCGCGGGCAGCGGCCAGCGAGGGGCCGTTCTTGACCCCTCATAGCCCCTATGCTAGTATCCGTTAGCCAGAAGGGCGCAACGGAGGGGAAAGAAACCCCTCTTTCTTTTCCCGCGCCGAATCTCGACCCGCCGTTTGGACAACTTGCGCTAGAGGCCGCTTACGATGGCAATGACCCGCTGGGAGAGGGTGAGGGCCGCCCTCGCCGGCCGCGAGGTCGACCGTCCGCCTGTCAGCTTCTGGGGGCACGACTACGCCCGCGAGTGGACGGCGCAGGGGCTGGCGGAGGCGACTCTGGAGCGTTACCGCGCGTTCGGGTGGGACTTCGTCAAGGTGAACCCGCGCGCCACCTACTACGCCGAGGCCTGGGGCAACCGCTACCGGCCCTCCGGCGAGGCAACCCGCGGCCCCGTGAACGTTGACTACGTGCTGAAAAACGGCTCCGATCTCGACGCCGTCAAATCCCTCGATGGGAGCGCGGGCCCGTTCGGCGAGCAAATCGAGGCGCTGCGGCTGATAAAACGGGGCCTGGGCGACGAGGCGCCGTTCATCCAGACCGTGTTTTCGCCCCTGACCGTCATCGGACGGCTCGCCAACGGCGACCTCGCCTTCGTGCGGCGTCAGATGCGGGAAAACGCGGAGTCGCTACACCGGGCGCTTTCCGCGGTCGCGCAGACGCTCGCCGCCTACGCCGCTGCCTGCGTGGAGGCGGGAGCCGCCGGCATCTTCTTCGCCACGGTGGACTGGGCTACGTACGACAGCGCCAGCGAGGAGCAATATGCGGCGTTCGGGCGCCCGTACGACCTTCAGGTGCTCGGCGCCCTTGCGAACGCGCAGTTCAACGTCCTGCACGTTTGCCGGCGCAACAGCATGATCGAGTCGCTACTTGACTACCCTGCGCACGCCGTCAATTGGGCTGTCGGGCTCACGGGGAACCCCCGGCTCGGCGACGTGCTTGCAACAACCGAGAAGGCGGTGATGGGCGGCGTCGCGGTGGATACGGCCGTCGCTGGAACGCCGGAGGCCGTCGAAGCGGAGGCGCGGCAGGCGCTGGCGGAGACGGGCGGCCGGCGTTTCTTCCTTACAGCGGGGTGCTCGGTTCCCCCTGATACGCCGGAGGCCAATCTGCGGGCGGCGCTCGCCGCCGTCGAGGAGAGACGTCGAGAAGGATGAGCGAGAGCGTTTCGCCCGTCGAAGAGCTGAGCGCCGTCAGGGTGGAGCGCGAGACCGCCCTCACCGTCGGCGTCTTCGACGGCGTGCACCGCGGCCACCTGCACGTGTTGAATACGCTCAAGCGGCGCGCCGCCGAGCGCGGCTTCGCCAGCGGCGTCATCACCCTTCACCCTCACCCCGCTCTTGTCCTCAATCCGAGCACGCCCATCGTCTACCTGACGACGATCGAGGAACGCGTGGAACTGCTGCGCGCGAGCGGCGTCGATTTCGTCGTCCCGCTTACGTTCACGCTCGATCTGGCGCGGTTTTCCGCCCGCGAATTCGTAACGTTGCTTGTGGAGAAGCTGCGGATGCGCTTTCTGCTCATCGGCCCCGATTTCGCGCTCGGACGCGGCCGCGAGGGCGGCCCTGCACTCCTGTCGCAACTCGCCTCAGAGATGAACTTCGAGCTGGAGAAGGTGGGGCCGTTCGTCGAGAAGGGGCAGGTGATAAGCTCTTCGACGGTGCGGGTCGCGTTGCAGGAGGGCGACCTGGAGACCGTGGCCCATCTCCTCGGGCGGCCGTTCTCGCTGCACGGGCCCGTGGTGCACGGCGTAGAACGCGGGAAAGTGATGGGCTTCCCTACCGCCAACATCGGCGTCGGTTCGGGGATGGCGCTGCCGCCGTTCGGCGTCTACGTCACCCGCGCCCATATCGGCGCCGCGACCTACGACTCCGTTACGAACATCGGACGCCGCCCGACATTTGACAACGGTGAGCGAACGGTGGAAGTCTATATAATGGACTTCGATGGCGATCTCTACGGCGCGGAAGTCCGCATCGACGTGCTGAAGCGGTTGCGCGGCGAGGTGCGGTTCGCAAGCGTTGACGAGCTCGCCGAGCAGATCCGGCGGGACGTGGCGGACGCCAGGGGCTATCTGGCGTCGCATCGATAGGTAAGGCATGAAGATGCTGCCCGCGGAAGAGCAACTGCGGCTCCTCATGAGGGGCGTCGAGTACGGCGACGAAGGCGTGCGCCGAGCGATGGAGGACGAGCTGCGCGAGCGGCTGGCTGAGGGCCGCCCGCTGCGCGTCTATCTCGGCATCGATCCCACGGCGCCCGACCTTACCCTCGGCCATACCGTCCCCATGCGCAAGCTGCGCCAGTTCCAGCAACTCGGACACGAGGCGGTGCTCGTCATCGGCGGCTATACCGCGCTTGTGGGCGACCCCAGCGATAAGGACAGCGCCCGCCCGATGCTGACGCTGGACGAGATCGAAGCCAACGGCCGCACCTACGCCGAGCAGGCGTTCAAGGTGCTCGACCCCGAGCGGACGGTCGTCCGCAACAACGCCGAGTGGCTGAGCAAGCTGACCCTCAAGGAGCTTATCGAAATCGCGGCCAACTTCACGGTGGGGCAGTTCCTCCAGCGCGACAACTTCGCTCGCCGGCGCGAGCGGGGCGACCCCATCTACGTGCACGAGTTCTTCTACGCCTTCATGCAGGCGTATGACGCCGTCGCCCTGGAGACGGACGCGCAGATCGGCGCGACGGAACAGCTCTTCAACCTGATGGCGGGTCGCACGCTGCAACGGGCCTACGGGCAGCGGCCGCAGATCGCCGTCTGCATGCCGATACTGGTGGGGACGGACGGCTACATGCGGATGTCCAAGAGCCAGGGGAACTACATCGCGGTGAACGACCCGCCGGCGGAAATGTACGGCAAGGTGATGTCGCTGCCCGATCACGCAATGCTCGATTACTTTACGCTGGTGACGGAGGTGCCGGCGGAGGAGATCGAGGAGATGCGGCGGCAGCTTGCGGAGCGGTCGGTGAACCCGATGGAGATAAAGAAGCGCCTCGCCCGCGAGATCGTCACAGAGCTCCACGGCCCGCAGCCGGCGCAGGAGGCAGAGGCGCGGTTCCAGGCTATCTACCAAGAAAAAGCGCTCCCAGAAGAGGCGGACGAGTGGACTTTCACGCGTGAGGAGTGGGAGCAACTGAGGGCTGCGGCGCTTCGTCTTCAGGACGAGATCGCGGACAATCCGGCTTTGGCTCGAGGCTTGCCGTTGCAGTCAGATGAGGAACGCGCCGAGACATTCCCCATGAGCGTGGGCTGGGGACGTGACCTGACGCAGTATGAGCACAGAGTGGCTCTGCCTCACCTGCTGGTGTTGAAGGGTGCGGCTTCCAGCAAGGGCGAAGCGCGCCGGCTCATTCGGCAGGGAGCGGTCGAGATTGATGGCAGGCCGTGCACCGACTTCGTTGCCATGATCAGGGAAGGCGCCGTAATCCGGGTGGGCAAGCGCCGGTTTTTCCGCATCGTGGACGCGGATAAGCACGGGGAGGGGCGCTAGGTTTCGGGAGTGTGCAAAGGGGGTGCGCCCCCTCTGCCGGGGGTCTGGGGGTGTCCCCCAGATTCCAATACAACGCCACTGGGTGGGCGGGTGGGAAGAATCGCGTGGCGAGAGGGCACCGCATCGAGCGACGAAAAGACGGTAGCTACGATTAAGGCGCTCCCGAAGGGGAATGCGCCGGGGTTACAGGGGTGTCCCCTGATGGACTTCGATTTTCGGCTCGACCTGAACGAGGTAATGAACGTCGTTGAGAGCGCCGACGTAGTCGCCCTCTACTTTCCACTCCTGCGGAAGACCCTCCTCATCGATGGCCGCAGCAGCGCCGTCGACGGGCCGATGGTGAAGGTGGTGCCCATGGTATCGACCCCGGACGAGCGGCTGCGCAGCCTGAGGCAGCTCCGCCCCCGGCTCCCGCGTCCCGAGAGCATAACGATCATCCCCTGGCCGAAGTACGTCGCCAGCCTGGAGCGGCTGGGCGTCTGGGAGCGCATCGTCGGCCGCTTCGTGAACGCGGCGGCGCCCGACGCCGTGCGGCAGTGCGAGGCCGCCTGGCAGGAGCTGCTGAGCCTGGAGAGGGAAGAGGTGTTGCGCGCCGTGACGGGCGAGGACTACAAGTCGCTCTGGGAGAAGTCGATGCCGAACCGGCCCGACGAGCAAGCGGGAGCGGGCGAGGGGGGCAGCGGGTAGCGCTCGAGAGCAGAAGGCCGGAGCGCGCGCTCCGGCCTTTTTCGTTGCCCTTTTCAGTTCAGGAGGACTTGGCTTCTTCCTTCGCCTTCTCGATGATCTTCTGCGCCAGGTGCGCCGGCACTTCCTCGTAGTGGCTGAACTCCAGGCTGTAGCGCCCGCGCCCCTGCGTGATCGAGCGGAGATCGGTGGCATAGCGCTGCACCTCGGCGAGCGGCACCTGCGCGTCAATGACGCTGCTGCCGTCCTCAGGTGTTATGCCCAGCACCTTCGCCCGCTTGCTGTTGAGGTCGCCCATCACGTCACCGGTGTTCGCTTCCGGCACCACCACCCGCAGATTCATTATCGGCTCGATAAGGATGGGCCGGGCCTGCAACGCCCCCTGCTTGAGGGCCATGGCGCCCGCGATCTTGAACGCCATCTCCGACGAATCGACCGGGTGGTCCTTGCCGTCGTAAAGCGTGACTTTCGTATCTACGAGGGGGTAATGGGCGAGGACGCCTTCGTTCATCGCCTCGGTCACGCCCTTCTCCACCGCCGGAATGTAGGTCTTGGGCACGACGCCGCCCACGATGGCGTCGGCGAACTCGAAGCCGCTGCCCCGCGGCAGCGGCTCCAGCCTTATGGCGACGCGCGCGTACTGTCCGTGCCCGCCGGTCTGCTTCTTGTGCGTGTACTCCGAGCTGCTGGTGGTCGTGATCGTCTCCCTGTACGGCACTTTGGGCGTTGTCAGCTCCAGGCCCACGCCGAACTTGCGCTGCACCTTCTCGACGGCGACATCCAGGTGGGGCTCCCCCAGGCCGGAAAGCACCGTCTCGCCCGTGCTCTGGTCGCGGTGTACGTGCAACGTCGGGTCCTCCTCGACGATGCGCGCGAGCGCGCTCCCCATCTTGTCGAGGTCGGCCTTCGTCCGTGGGTAGACGGCGGCGCTAAATGCGGGCGGCGGGAACCCGATCGGCGGCAGTATGAGGGGCAGCTCGCGGTTGCAGAGGGTGTCATTGGTCGAGGTCTCGCCGAGCTTGGAGAGCGCGCCGATATCACCGGCCGTCAACTGGGGCGTCGGCTCCTGGTTCTTGCCGCGCACTGTGAACAACTGCGCGATGCGTTCGGCGGTGCTCTTGTTCGCGTTCCAGGCCTGCGAATCGGCCTTGAGGGTGCCGGAGTAAACGCGCAGGTACGTCAACTTGCCCACGTAGGGGTCGGCTGTGGTCTTGAAGACGAGCGCGGCCAGCGGGCCGGCGGCGTCCGCCTCAAGCTCCTGTTGCTCGCCCGAACCGGCGTTCTTTGCGACGATGGTCCCGGCATCGACAGGCGACGGCAGGTATTCGACGGCGGCTTCGAGAACGCGCTGAGTGCCGATGTTCTTCAAGGAAGCGCCGACGAGCACCGGAACGATGGTCTTCTTGATCACGCCCGCCCGCAGCCCTCGCGATAGCTCCTCTTCGCTCAGCTCCTCGCCCTCGAGGTACTTGTTGAGAAGCTCATCGTCCGCCTCTGCGATCGCTTCCACGAGCTGCTCGCGATATTTCTCGACCTCGCCGGCAAGGGAGTCGGGCGCGGCTGCCTCTGCCGCCTTCTCGCCGCTGTAGCTCTTCCTTGTCAGGAGATCGACGACGCCCTCGAATGAGCTTTGCCTGCCGATAGGGAGCTGGAGAGGGACGCATTGCTTGCCGAAGAAAGATTGTATCTGGTTTAGCGCCTGGAAGAAGTCGGCGTTCTCCCGGTCCATGCGGTTCACGAGGATGAGGCGGGGCAGGTCGCGTTCGTCGATGTAGGACCACGACATCTCGGTGCCCACCTCCACTCCCGAAGAGGCGTCGACGACAAGCAGGGCGGCGTCGGCGGCGCGGAGACCGGCCTTCACCTCGCCCACGAAGTCGGCGTACCCCGGCGTGTCGATGAGGTTCAGCTTCTTGCCTTTCCACTCGCAGGGAAGAAGGGACAGGTTGATGCTTATCTTGCGCTTCGCTTCGTCGGGGTCGTAATCGGAGGTGGTGGTGCCGTCTTCAACGCGGCCGATCCGGCTGATGGCGCCGCTGACGAACAGAGCCGCCTCGGCGAAAGAAGTCTTGCCGGTTCCTCCATGGCCGACGAGGGCGATGTTGCGGATATCCTCTGTCCTGTATTCCTTCATGCGTGAATGCTCCTGATTGAATGGGGGCTTAAATCATGTTACCCGAACGACCGGGCCGGGGCAAGGACGCCGCCGTCCGGCTTGGTCGGGCCGCGCGTGTGTCCAGGAAACGGCGCTTGCGGCTCTAGCTCAGGGGAAGCGGACTTCGCCCGACACGTCGGCGCCGCCGGCCGCGGTGGATGCGAACGGGAGCCGCAGCGTGGGAAAGCGGCGCAGCAGGACGCCGGTCTCGTCGCTTCCGAACACCGAGGCGCCGAACAGGAAGACGGCCGCGCCGAGGGCTCCGCCGCCGACCAGCGCCACGAAGGCATCGCCCAGGCTGCCCGTGTTCAGATGCCCCGACAGATGCAGCAGCATGACGAACAGCCCAACGACCTCCGCCATCAGGACGGTGGCGCCTGCCGTTCGGACGGCGGAGGCGGTCACCTGCCGGTCGTCGAGGCCGGACAGCCTCTGCCTCAGCACGGAGAACAGCAGCGCGAACTCAAGGACAGCGCTCAGAGAATAGGCAAGGCCAAGCCCACGCACTTCGAGCGGGTTGACCAGTATCAGACAGAGGATGAGGTTCGCCACCATCGAGACGACGGCGAATTTGACCGGCGTGCGCGTGTCGGAGAGGGCGTAGAAGCCGCGGCTCAGGATCTCGGTGCCGGCCAGCGCGAAGAGCCCCATCGCGTAGAAGACCAGGGCGTCGAGCGTGATGTCGGTGGAGGCGGCGGTGAAGGCGCCGTGCTCGAAGAAGAACGTCAGCAGCGGCCGCCCCAGGATCATCAGACCGACGCTTGAGGGCAGCGTGAGGAAGAGTATCAGACGGAGACTGAGCGAGAGCATTCGCTTGAGTTCGCTGATGTTCTCCGTCGCCGCTTGCTCGGCGAGCGTGGGGAAGACGGCAGTAGAGATGGCCATGCCGAACAGCCCCAGCGGCGTCATGACGATCAGCCAGGCGTAGTTCACAGCCGATATCGCCTGATCGCTCACCTGCGAGGCGAAGAAGATGGTGACGAGAAAATTGAGCTGCACCGCCGCCAGCCCGAAGGCGCGCGGCAGCATGAGCCGCCCAACCTCGCGCACGCCCGCATCGCGCCAGTCCGCCGCCGGCCGGTACGCCATGCCGACCAGGCGGAGCGCCGGTATCTGAACAAGAAGGTGGAGCAGCGAGCCGACCACGACGCCGATGGCAAGCGCGTGCACGTCGTCGGAGACGAGGGCGGCGACGATGATCGACAGGTTGTACGTCCAGGGAGCGAGCGCCGGGAAAAGGAAGTGGTGCCGCGCATTCAGTATTCCCATGAACATGCCGCTCACGGAGAAGAAGACGGGGGAGATGAGCATTATCCGCGTCAGATCGACGGCGAGCGCGTGAAGCTCCGCCTGGCGCCCCGATTCTTCTCCCAGGCCGGGGGCCATGATCGGGACGAGCCAAGGCGCGAGGATGAAGCCGACCAGGGCAAAGGCGATGGTGGCAAGGAAGATGAGGTTGAGCACCGAGCTCGCGAGGCGCCAGGCCTCGTCGCTCGTGCGTCGCAGATAGTACTGGGAGAAGACGGGGATGAAGGCGCTGGCGAGGGTCGCGCCCGCCAGGAGCTGGAACACCATGTCTGGCAGGCGAAAGGCAACCCAGTAGGCGCTGAGCTCGGGGCTGGTGCCGAAGCCCTGGGCGATGGCGACCGTGCGGAGCAGACCGAGCAGCCGGCTGCCGAAGAAACCGACCGCTACGATGATGGCCGCGGCGGCAAGCCCACCGCTGGGGCCCTGCGCCCTCGACTCTTCCATGCTCTCGTTCGTTTGTGAGATTCGCAGAGATTATAGCATCCCTAGACACCACGGGAGAGGTGCTCTAATATAGTCAACAGACCGGACGAGGAGAGACTATCTTGGCAGAGAGCAGGTCCCCGGCGAAGCGGGCGCGACAGGCCGAGCGACGCCGTCAGCGAAACAGGTCTGTGCGGAGCGCCACCAGGACGGAGGTCCGCAAGGCCCTTCCCCTGATCGAAGGGGGAGCGCTCGAAGAAGCGGAGAAGGCCGTCCGCCACGCCGTGAGCGCGCTCGACAAGGCGGCGGAGAAGGGGATTATACATCCCAACAACGCGGCCCGTCGCAAGTCGCGGCTGATGAGGAAGTACGCGGCTGCCGCCGCTGCCGCCTCCGCGACGGCGGAGCCGGCGCCCGCCGCCCCCAAGGCGCGGGCCCGCCGCACGAAGAAAAAGGAGACCGGCTCCTAGACCCGCTCCGGCAACGGGAAAGCCGCGCCCGAACAGGGACGCGGCTTTTTCTTTCCGCGCGATGGGCGAACGCGCCCGGCCGCGGTCAATCGACCATTGCGGCTTCGACGTCCGACGCCAGCTGCACGACGATGTCGGCGTTGGTGTTGCGGAGCGCCTCTTCCTCCGGCAGCGCCTGCCGGACCTGCTCGGGCGGCACTTTCAGCCACTCGGCCAGCCTGCTGAGCGTGTAGTCTTTCGTTCCTCCACTGAAGTCCAGAATCACAGTCTGGGGGAAGACGCCGCCGTCGGGTGGGAGGACGCTGATGAGCGATTCCTCGGGAAACCCGAGATCAACAAGCAGGTCATACGTTTCCTCCGCGAGGCTGTCCTCACCTGTCCCGTCCTGAATCTCCACCAGCGCGTTCTCTTCAAGGATGCTCTGGTCGGAGAAGAGGGCGTTGACGAGTCGCTGGATGCAGTCTTCGGCAGGCAGCAGCACCTGGGCGCCCTCATCGGTGACCCAGTCCGTGGTGCAGGCGCCGAGCGAGAGAGCGGCCACCTTCTCGGGTGGTATATCGCTGGCCAGCGCGGCGAGACCCGGGATCTGGAAGTCGTTCACGTCGGTGTCGATGGCGTCCTTGTACTTTTTCCAGAGTTCAAGGGCATTGCGGAGGACGCCCTGATCGAGGGCTGCGTCCATGGCGGCGAAGATTATGCGTTGCTGCCTTTGTATGCGGTCGAAATCGTTCGATGGGCGGCGGATGCGGGCGTAAGCGAGGGCGGTCTTGCCGTCCATGTGCTGCACCCCCGGAAAGAATTCCTGCGGGTCGTAGTCGCCCGGCAGTTCACTCTCTGAGTACTCGGGGTCGTACAGGTACTCCGGCACGTCGACGTCCACGCCGCCGAGCGCGTCGATAAGTTCCTTGAACCCCTCGAAGTCGATGATGATGTAATGGTGTATCTTTACGCCGATGTTGCGCTCGACCGTGTCGATGGCGAGCGCGCGGCCCCCGCCCGAATACCCGTTGACCTCGCCCATGATGAAGGCGGTGTTTATGCGGTCCTCATAGTAGCCGCCGTCTTCGTAGGGGATTTCGACGTAAAGGTCACGGGGGATCCCCAGTATGCCGGCGGTCTTCGTCTTCGGGTCGAGCGTGAGGATGAACATCGTGTCGCTGCGGGAGGGGGCGTCGCCTTCCGAGGGGCGAAGGTCGAGGCCCATCACGAGGAAGTTGATGCGCTCGCTGCCGATGCCGTTGCCGGTCCCGCTGTCGACCCCGGGCAGCTTACCGAGGCCGCCGCTGAGTCGCAGGCCGTTTCCGGGAAAGAGGATCTCATCGATGCGGCTGACGAGGACGAGGGCGCCGTAGGCGGCGCCGAGGGCAAACAGAACGACCAGGAACGCCAGCAATAACCTGTGGCCTATGCCGACGCTGGAAGTCCTGGAAGGCAGCCGTGGCGTCGAAGAGTTCCCTAACACCGTCGTGAGCGTATCCTATTGATTGTGAGGCTGTCAAGCTGAGTTAAACCCGCCGGTCGGTAGCTTAGGGCGACCGCTATTTCGGAGCACGGCCGGACGACGGCGATCAGGACGCGGCGTTGGCCGCCGCGGCCGCATCGTGCTCGCTCCACGCCTTTTCGATGAGCGCCATCAGGCCGCCGGCCACCAGCGAATGGCCCCCCAGTATGACGGGGATGGGAGCATTTGCCGCTGCCTCGGTGAATTCCCGCAGGAAGGGATCCGTTATCTGGTCGTGCCGGGCCAGGTCGGAGAGGAAGCGGTCGGCGCGTGAGGGCGCAAGGCCGAGGTGAGCGAGGAGGACGCGGCTGTCGATGAGGGCTACGTCCGCCAGGGTGGCAAGTTGTTCGAAGAAGCGGCTACAGCCCACTTCCTGCAGGTGGTATCCGAGCAGCGAGCGGGCCTGCCGCGTTTTTTCGCGACCGGAGGCCTGCATCCCGCGCTCTTCCGAGAAGACTCGCACGCGGCATGCGGTCTCTTTCTCCAGATGCTGCCAGACCTGGCTTCCCACGCGGCCCGCCACCAGCACTTCGGCGCCGCTATCGGCGAACGCGGTGAGGACGCGCTGGTAAGGCTCGACATCGAGAGCGGCCTTTTCAAGCCACGCCTCCAGACGCGGGCCGGCGCCGCCGATGAGCTTGAGTATGGCGAGATCGGCGGGAGAGTCGATGTTGAACTGTGTGGCGGCCCTCCGGGGAAGCTCCTGGGCCACGAGGCCCGCCTGGTCGCGGAGCAGCATCGCCAGGTTGTTATCGGTCGCCGGAAGCTCGATCTGCGAAAGCGCCTCTCCGGGGACGAAGGCCACGAGGTCGGCGGAGTACAGGTTGTTTGTGAGCACGGTGCTCCACGCCATCCTGAGATAGTGGCCAAGCGAGAAGAAGTCGTCGTGCTGCATGAGGGGAGCGCAGCCGGCGCCGAGGTATATGACGCGTTCGAGCTTGTGACGGCGGACCACCTCGGCGAGGCGCTTCCCGAAGTGAAAAGGCCCCTGGTCGACGTCGACCTCGATGTCCGGTGGGCAGCGCTGCGTCATCTCTTTGCGGTCGGTGACGAGGACGGCGCCTTCCACCACGCCGGAACCGACGATCTTCTCCAGCGAGTCGAGGACGTCTTCCGCCAGCGCTTCGGCGAGCATTTCTTCCACGGGGCTGCCGGAGATGCCGCCGTAGAAGACTAGCAGTTTGGCCAGAGACATGTGTCGCTCCCAGACAAGAAACGCAAGGGTAATATGCGCGTTTCAGTCCTCTCGTGCAAAGGTGAGCGCCCAGACAGACGCGGCGCCGTTTTCCCGAAGCACGCGGGCGCAAGAATCGAGCGTGGCGCCGGTGGTGGAGACGTCGTCCACCAAGAGCGCCCTGCCCGCGAGCGGCGACCCTCCGTAGGCGAACGCGCCCGCGACGTTGGCCCTTCTCTCCTCGGCGCTCGGCCTCTCTGCCTGCGACCGCGTGTTCCGCTGTCGCACGAGCGCCTTCTCTGCCACCGGGACGTCAAGTTTTCGCGCCAGGCCGCGCGCGATCAGGGCCGACTGGTTGTACCCTCGCGTCCGCTCGCGATGCGGGTGCAACGGGACAGGGACGACGATGTCGAAGGGAACGGGGTGTTTTTCCAGGTGTCGCGCGAGGAGCGCGGCGGCAGGCGCGGCAAGGGCCCTCTGCTGCCTGTACTTCAGCGCATGGACGAGTTCCCGCGCTACCCCCTCGAAGACGTAGGCCGCGCGCAGTCCCTCGAAAGCGGGGCGCTGTGTGCGACAGCGCGCGCATGTCGGCGGATGAACGACGGGTTGCCAGCAGATCTCGCAGCGTGGCGGGCCGGCGGGAATGAGGCCCGACTCGCACCGGTCACAGAGAAAGCTGCCGAAGCGCCCGCAGCCGACGCAGCGGGGAGGAAGAACGGCGTCCAGGGCCGTCTCGCCGATTCTCCTGAGGGCGGGCCCGACCTTCATCTTCCTAATTAATCGCGGCCCATTATATATCATCGTTGCCGCTCCGTCATTCGCCGGTTTGCGCCGCGGCCCTGCCGGTTCACCTTCCGCCCGCGAATCGGCATGGATGTGCGGGCGGCGGCGGTATCGTATACTGAAATGAAGCGAGAATGTGGAGGTCTTGTGAAGGTACGAGTAAGGCTCTTCGCGGGGCTGAGGGAAGCCGTCGGGCAGCGAGAGGTGACGGTCGACCTGAGCGACGGCGCCACCATCGGCGACCTCAAGAGGGTGGTGGAGGAGCGCTTTCCCCGGCTGGCGCCGTTTCTGCCCGCCCTCGCCTACGCCGTCAACGAGGAGTTCCGGCCGCTGGACTACCGGCTGAGCGAGGGGGATGAGGTCGCGCTAATCCCCCCCATCAGCGGCGGGGAGCAGATGTTCGAAGTGACGCATGACCCGCTCGAGGTCACCCCCGTCCTGGAGGCGGTGCGGACGGACAGCGACGGCGCGGTGGTGCTGTTCTGCGGCACGGTCCGGGGCGAAAACGAGGGCCGCAGGGTGCTTCAGCTCGAGTATGACGCCTACGCGTCGATGGCGGAAAAGGCGATGCGACAGATCGGGGACGAGATCGTCGCCCGCTGGCCGGACGCGAAGGTGGCGATGCGCCACCGGCTGGGAAAGCTCACCGTCGGCGAGACAAGCGTGGTGATTGCGGTCGCGAGCCCGCATCGCGCGGAGGCGTTCGAGGCCTGCCGCCACGCGATCGAACGGCTAAAGGAGACCGTGCCCATCTGGAAGAAGGAGACGTGGGAGGGCGGCGAAGCGTGGCTGGAAGGTCACCACGTGCGCGAGGAGGGGCGGGAGTGACGGAAGCAAAGAGAGGGCCGGCAGGGCCCTCTCTAGTGTGCGAAGCGAGTGGTGTGATTACGTTTGCGCGGCCGCCGACCTCACTTTTTCAAAGCAACTGTTGCAGTAGACAGGCCGGTCAAGCCGGGGGACGAAGGGGACCGAAGTCTCCGCGCCGCAGGTGGCGCACACGACGGTCGTCATCTTTCGCTGGTCGGTCCTTTCGCGGCGCCGCGCGGCCCGACACATGGGGCATCTCTGTGGGTCGTTCAAGAGCCCCTTTTCCAGATAGAACCCCTGCTCCCCTGCAGTGAACACGAACTGCTCGCCACAGTCCCTACACATTAGGGTCTTGTCTTGTAGAGCCAACGTAAGAACCTCCCTGTCGCCACGGATGAGGTACGGGCCGGGCCCGCTAGCAACACGCCCGGCGTGGCCACCGGCGAAAAGTATAGGCCACCGAAGGGCGAAAATCAACTACAAAAGCGCTAATCTCGAAAAAATCACTCAATTAAGAACGGGAAGCAGTCTTACTTTTAGGCCCCAAATCATCCCCTCGGGTGTGGGGGCGTCATCGCAGCGGCCGCGGCGGCGCGCCGGTCGAGGGTAGCGCGCCACCAGGCGCTGGGTTTTTTCGCGCACCTGTTGCATCCCGATGACATGTACGCTATGATTGCTAGTGGATTAGCACTCTCCCCTCGAGAGTGCTAACCTGCGTCCCCGGTCACAAATCGGGAAATCTTGTCTCAAAGAAAAATCCAGGCAAAGGAGGGTAAAAGGTTGGCTACGAAGCTCGTTCCTCTGGCAGACAAGATCGTGATCAAGCCGGTTGTCCAGGAAGAAGTGCTTGCCAGTGGTATCGTCATTCCCGACACTGCGAAAGAGAAGCCGCAGCAAGGCGAGATAATCGCCGTCGGCCCAGGCCGGCTGGATGAGGACGGCAAGCGCATCCCCATGGACCTCAAGGTCGGCGATCGCATCCTCTATGCCAAGTACACGGGACAGGAAGTGAAGATCGAGCAGGAGGAGTACATCGTCCTCTCGGAGAAGGACGTGCTCTGCAAGGTAGAAATCAAGTAATCTTTCAAGCTCACCTCCGGTCGCATGCCGTGAAGTGGGCGTCTTGAACCGTAAAGGAGTTTTCTATGGCCAAACAACTGGTGTTTGATGAAGAGGCCAGACGGGCCCTGAAGGAAGGCGTGGATGTCCTCGCCGAAGCGCTGAAGGTGACCCTTGGCCCCCGCGGCCGAACGGTAGTCCTCTCCAAGAAGTTCGGTCCCCCTGTGGTCGCCAATGACGGCGTCACCATCGCCAAGGAGATCGAGCTTAAGGAACCGTTCAACAACATGGGCGCCCAGCTCGCGAGGGAGGTGGCCACGAAGACCAACGACGTTGCCGGCGACGGCACGACGACCGCCACCGTCCTCGCCCAGGCGATAGTGCGCGAGGGGCTGAAGAACGTCGCCGCCGGCGCCAACCCCATGTCCCTCAAGCGGGGCCTGGAGAAAGCCGTCGACACGGCCATCGAGGCGCTGCGCGACATGGCCCAGCCGGTGGCGGGCAAAGAGCAGATCGGCCAGGTGGCGTCCATCGCCGCCATCGACACGGAGGTGGGCAACCTCATCGCCGATGTCATGGAGAAAGTGGGGAAGGACGGCGTGATAACCGTCGAGGAATCGAAGGGTCTCAAGATGGAGACCGAGTTCGTCGACGGAATGCAGCTCGACCGCGGCTACGTCTCCCCCTACTTCGTCACAAACCCCGAGCGCATGGAAGCGGTGCTCGACGACCCCTACATCCTCGTCACTGACAAGAAGATTTCCGCCGTCGCCGATATCCTTCCCATCCTCGAGAAGACGTTGCAGGTCACGAAGAACCTCGTGATCATTTGCGACGACTGCGACGGCGAGGCGCTGGCGACGCTGGTCGTGAACAAGCTGCGCGGGACCATCAACGCCCTGGTGGTGAAGGCGCCGGCGTTCGGTGAGCGCCGCAAGGCGATCCTCGAAGACATCGCCATCCTCACCGGCGGCACCTTCATAACCGAAGAGATGGGCCGCAAACTGGAAAACGCGCAGGTAGCCGACCTCGGACGCGCCCGCCGGGTCGTCGCCAACAAAGAGGACACGACAATCATCGAAGGCCACGGCAGCGACGAGGCGATCCAGGCCCGCATAAAGCAGATAAAGGCGCAGATCGACGAGACGTCGTCCGAGTTCGACCGCGAAAAGCTGCAGGAGCGGCTGGCCAAGCTCGCGGGCGGCGTCGCCGTCATCAAGGTGGGCGCCGCCACCGAAGTGGAGCTTAAAGAGAAGAAGCTGCGTGTCGAAGACGCGCTCTCCGCCACCCGCGCCGCCGTCGAAGAGGGGATCGTGATCGGCGGGGGCGCCGCTCTGCTGCGGACGCAGCAGGCGCTGGAGAAGCTCCAGGAGGAGCTCGAAGGCGACGAACGCACGGGCGCCGGCATCCTGCTCAAGGCGGTGGAGACGCCGATGAGCCTCATCGCCGAGAACGCCGGAGAGGAAGGGTCGGTGGTGGTGGAGGCGGTGCGCCGCCTGAACGACACGAACATCGGCTATGACGCCACGACCGGCGAGTACGTAAACATGTTCGAGCGGGGCATCGTCGACCCCGTGAAGGTGGTGCGTTCGGCGCTGGAGAACGCGGCGTCTATCGGCGCCATGGTGCTGACCACGGAATCGCTCGTGTCGGACATCCCGGAGCCGCCGTCGGCCGCGCCGATGCCGCCGCCGCCGGAGTACTAGTCCGAAAGAAAAAGAAAGTGGAAGGGGCCGGAAACGGCCCCCTTCCTTATTAGCAGAACAGGAAGTGATCGCAAGTCTGCGGCGTCGGTTAGAGCTTGAGTAGGGGGAGGAAGCGGCGCTCGCTGCGGAACGGCCCCACAACAGCGAGGTTTAGCCCTTTCTCGACGAAGACGCTGCTGGCCACCCGCGCGACGTCTTCGGTTGTCACCGCCTCTATCGCCGCCATCACGTCGTCGACCGAACGTACACGCCCCAGCAGCAGCTCCTGCGCGCCGATCCAGCCGGCGACGTTGCGGGTGTCCTCCATCCGCAAGAGTAATCGCCCCTTCGACATCTCTTTCGCCTTCCGCAACTCCTCCTCGTCGACCCCTTCGCGGATACGGTTCACCTCCCTCATCAGCGCGTCGAGCGCGCGGATGACATCGATCGGCTCGACGGCGATGTAGATGACGAAGGAACCGGTGTCGAGAAAATGGTTGGTGTAGCTGTGGACGTCGTAGCAGATGGCCATTTTCTCGCGCAGCTCCACGAACAGGCGGCTGCTCATCCCTTCGCCGAGGACGGCGCTGAGCAGATCGAAGACGTAGCGGTCGGGGTGCTCGAGATGCGGGCCGTGGGTCGCCAGCGACAGGTGCGCCTGCTCGGTCTTCTTGCGCATCACGGCTGCTTTCGGCTCATTCTGGCTGTCCATCGCCGGGGACCAGGGCAGGAACGCTTTGGGCTCCCAGTCCCTCGTAAGCCGCTCAACGATTTCGAGCGCCTCCTCCTCGACCATGTTCCCCGCGATCGCCACCACTGTGTTGTTGGGGACGTACTGGCGCCCCACGTAGGAGATGAGCTGGTCGCGGCTGATGGCGGAGACGGTCTCACGGGTACCCGCGACGTCCCAACCCAGCGGCTGGTCGGGCCAGAGCGTCCGGTCGATGAGTACGTCGACGAGTTGCGCCGGCGAGTCGGCGACCATCGCCAGCTCTTCGAGGATGACCTTTCGCTCCTTCTCGATTTCTGAGGGCTCGAAGAGCGAGAAGCGGAGCATGTCGGTCAGAACGTCGGTAAGCAGCTCGAGGTGCGGCGACGCTACCTTGCCGTAGTAGACGGTGAGCTCGCGGTCGGTCGCCGCGTTCAGGACTCCTCCCACGTTGTCGATGGCCTCCGAAATCAGGCGGCTGCTGGGCCTCCTTTGCGTCCCCTTGAAGCACAGGTGCTCCGTGAAATGCGACAGGCCGGCCTCAGGCGGGCTTTCGTAGCGGGAGCCGGCGCCCACATAGATGTTGACGCTCACGGAGCGCGTCTGAGGCATGGGAGCAGTAAGGACACGAAGGCCGTTGTCCAGCACAGTCCGCCGGTAGGTTTGGTCTGCCATTTGAGAAAAGACGAGGCCCGAAAACGACCCCTGGTATCAATTTATCATCAGCAGGTCAGCGATTCAATTAAACAAAACGGCTGCGGCCATCTAATCCATCTCATGAAACGGCGACGACTGCCGAACCTTAGATAGGAGATATGGGGGAAACCTTAGGCCTATGGTAGGAGGAAAGATAGAGGCGCTGGGTGCGCTGGCGCAGATCGTGGCGGCCCCGGGACCCAGCCAGCGGAAGTTGGTGCAGGCACTGGATATAATCCGGGACGTTACCGGGCTGGACCGCGTCTTCCTTGCTTACGCCCAGGACTCCGAGTTCCTCTGCGTTGGAGACTCCAGCGGGCCCGACAGTGTGGGCACCGGGCAGATGGGGATCTGGCTTCTGGACCACCAGATGCAACTCGTGTCCGGCCCCGTGACCTTCGAGATGCGCGGCAGCAGAGTAGAGGCGATTACGCCCTACCGCAAGGCAAAGGGGCGCATATACGCTGCGTTCCCGCTTTCGACTGACTCCGCCTCCGGACAGATGCTGCTCGTGAAGGCGAAGCGGGAGGGGGAGCTTACGCGGGCGCTCTCCGCGTTCGTCGATGCCGCCTTCCCCTCTCTGGCGCTTCTTCTCGAGCAGCAGTTGAGCGCCTGGAGGGTGGCGCGTCAGAAAGAGCAGATGACTGCCCTTGCCAATGCGGGGGAGCTGCTGATCCAGGCAGAGCAGATGGAATCGGTCCTGAGCGATCTGGCGACGGCCGTATCCTCATCAACCGGTTATCCCCTGGTCTCGATCGATGTCTATGACGACGCTTCGAAGCGGATCGGCATAAGCGCTCTTAACAAGGCCCTGCAAACGCGCAGCTCTCTGGGCGCGCTCTGGAAGGGGCAGGTCTTCAGCATGACATACTCCGACGAGCTCATGCAGGCGGCCATGCGCACGCGCAAACCCCTTTTCATCAGCGATATTCAAAGCGATAGCCGGTTGCGACCGGAGGAGCGCGCCTTTTTCAGGAACGCCCACATCTTTTCCGCCGGGCAATTCCCTCTTGTCTTTGGGGACGAGTTCCTGGGGACGCTGCGCGTGGGGAGCCAGCACCCGCGGAGCTTCAACCCGCAGGAGGTGCGCGTGCTCGAGGGGTTCGCCGCGCAGCTCTCCGTCGCGCTGAAAGCGGTGCGGATGTACAAGGCCCTCGGCGAATCAGAGAAGCAGCTAAAGGCCTACTCCCAGCGCCTTCAGTCGAGCATGGAGATACAGCACCGCCTGGCGCGGACCGATCCGCTCACGGGGATCCCGAACCGCCGCTACATCGACGAGGTGGTCGGCGGCGAATGCGCGCGCGCCGCCCGGCACGGCACCAGCCTGAGCCTGGCGATAGCGGATATCGATCGCTTCAAGGACGTGAACGACACCTACGGACACAAGGCCGGTGACGAAGCGCTCGTCCAGCTCGCCGACCTTGCGCGCCGCACCTGCCGTCGCGGCGACATGGTCGGGCGCTACGGCGGCGACGAGTTCCTCTTCGTGCTGCCGGAGACGGGCCTCGCGGCGGCGAAGCGGTTCGGCGAGCGCTTTCGCTCGGAGGTCGCCGGGCGTCTATTCTCGATTGCGGCCGACTGCGAGACAAAGTTGCGGGTGAGCATAGGAGTCACAGCCATCGATGGGGAAAAACCGCAGGAGGCGGCGGCGCTGGTGAGGGAGGCCGACGAAGCCCTCTACCAGGCAAAATGCCAGGGCGGCGATAGAACCGTGCTCTACGAGTCTGCCCGGCGAGCGGCATAGAGCGGGCAAGACGACACCTCCCATCAACTGTTCCCGCCAGCGACCCCTGCACGTATTCAGGAACAACGTCGAGTATCCGAACCTTCTACAGAGCAACCCTCAGCCACGGGGAGCAGATATTGCGAGACGAGTTCAACGCGTTGCGGCGCGTCGCGGAAATGGCCCGTCGGGCGGAAGCGACCAAAGAAGGACTCCGCTCCGTAGGGGACACGATTGCGGCTGCCCTCGGAGACGTGAGCGTCTACTTTACCTACGCCACGGAGCGAGACTGGACGGTCTGCGGCGATTCCCGCTCGGGCGATGACCTTGGAACGGGCAGCACCGGCGTCTGGCTGGTCCAGAGGCAGTGCGAGCTGCAAGGGTGCCCCGTCGCGTTCAACGTCCGCGACCGCCGTGTGGAGGACTTTGCCCCTGCCGCCAAGGCGCGAGGACGCTGCTATATGGCGGCCCGGCTGCCCATAAGCGCCAGCCCAAGCGAAATGATCATCGTGAAGGGCGCCTGGAAGGGCGGGATTCCCCCGCGGTTGCTGCGCCTGGTCAGCATGTTGACGCCCTCCCTTCAGTTCTTCCTCGAGAGAATGCTCGACGCCACCAAGGGCGAGCGCCAGAGAAACCAGATGGTGGCGCTGGCGAACCCCGCGCAGGTGCTCACGGCCTCGAAGGACACGGATGCCACGCTGGAGAAGGTGGCGACGGCCGTCGCCGAATCACTTGACTACGAGCTGGTGAGCCTCGACCTCTGGGACGAAACGACGCAGAAACTGACCACACGGGTGATAAACGGCACACGCTGGGAGGAGAGCTCCCTCTACGCCGAATGGAGGGAGATGCTCGAATCGGTGCCGGACTGGCCCGCCCTCGAATCGATATCCACGCGGCAGCCGGTCTTGATGCCGGACGCGCAGCACGACGAGCGGGTGCACGAAGCGGGCCGCAGGTTCTGGCAGTTCCTCATGGTGGTCTCCACTGCGCGCTTCCCTCTCATCTTCAACGATGAAGTCCTGGGGACGCTGGGACTGGCGAGTTTTCGTCCCCGCAGCTTTCCCAAAGAGGAGGTGCAGTTCCTGCAGAGCGTGGCTACGCAGGCGGCCACAGCCTTGAAGGCGATGCAGATGTATAAGAAGCTCGCCGATTCCGAGGAACAACTGCGGCTATACGCGGAACAGCTTCAGGCCAGCGTTGAAATCCAGCACCGGTTGGCCCGGACGGACGCCCTTACCGGCATACCCAACCGTCGTTACGCAGAAGAGGTCATGGACGCGGAAATCGCCCGGGCCCTTCGGAGCGGCACGCCCCTCAGCATCGTGATGGCCGACGTAGACGGGCTGAAACGAGTAAACGACGAGTACGGCCACCAGGCGGGCGACGACGTCCTCATCAGGCTCGCCCATCTGGCGAGGACGAGTTGCCGCCGCGGGGACACGGTAGCCCGCTTTGGCGGCGACGAGTTCCTCTTCGTGCTCGCGGGGGCCGATCTGCGGGATGCGGAAAGGTTCGGTGAGCGCTTTCGCCTCAAGGTGGAACGGCAGCCTATCCCCCTCAAGGGACAGACGAGTGTGCGTGTCCGTGTGAGCGCGGGAGCGGCGCAGTTCGCCAACTCGACGTCGCAAGGCCCCTCTGATCTGATTGCTCTTGCCGATAGCGCCCTCTACGCGGCGAAGTCGGCGGGAGGGAATACCACCCGGGCGCTGCCTGTGGGAGAGAGGGTCGCCTAGGCCGTGCGCTCGCGAGCAACAACGCCAGCTGCGGGCTCAGGACGCGGGCCTCGACGGGACGATGGCGGCGCGGCGCTGAAGGCGCTGCATCGACTGAGCACCGCCGCACTCCAACAACCGCCCGACGACAAGACGCTGACCCTCTTTGCGGACGCCCTATCGGAGTTCGTGGGGGCGTCGAAGATATTCTTTACCTATGCGCTCGATCAGGGCTTCATCGTCCACGGCGGCTCGCGATCGGGGAACGACATCGGCACGTCGCAGATAGGGCTGTGGCTTGTGCAGCGGCAGCTTGGCCTGCTGGGTGGGCCTGTGGCCTTCAACATTGAAAAGCGCCGCGTAGGTGACTTTGCGGCAGCGGCCGTAGCCTCGGGGCGACGGTACGTAGCGTTCAAGGTGCCGACCAGCGAGAGCCCGGCCGAGATGCTGATTCTCGAAGGCGCCTGGAAGGGGCGTGTCCCGCCGGAGCTCGTGACGTTTATCGAGGCGGCGATGCCCTCGATCACGGTCTTGCTGGAGCGAATGCTGAACGCAGCGCGGGGCGCCAGGCAGAAAGAGCACCTGCTCGCTCTCGCCAACGCGGCGGACATGCTTACCCGCTCGGAGGACGTGCAGCCGGCGCTCGTGGAGCTGGCGACGGCTGTGGCGGCTGTGGCGTCGTTTGACTTTGCGACCATCGGTGTGTCTGAGCCGGGCACGCAGATCGTTGCGCGCATCGCGATGAACCGGAACCGGTTTTCCGACCTGTCCGCCGCGCAGGAGTGGCGGCGGCTGTTGACCGGCGACGGGGGATTGCATGCGATCGGTACCTTGATGAAGGAGACGCGTGAGCCCTTCGTGGCTCAGGACGCACAAGAAGATGAGCGCGTTCCGGAAACGGTGCGAGACTTCGCCCGGCGCAACCTCCTCAGGTCGTCAATGTCGGTACCCCTCTTCTTCGGCGACGAGTATCTCGGCTTCTTGCAGTGCTCCAGCTTTACCCCCCGGGATTTTCCGCCCGCTGAAATAGCGTTCATGAAGGGCATCGCTTCCCAGGTCGCCGCCGCGTTGAAGGCGATGCAGATGTACAAGGCCCTTGCCGAATCGGAGGCGCAACTGAGGGAGTACGCGCAACGGTTGCAGGCCAGCATGGAGATCCAGCACAGGCTGGCGCGCACGGACGCGCTGACCGGCATCCCCAACCGGCGCTATATAGAAGAAGTCATCGAGGCGGAGTGCGCGCGTGCCGTCCGTCACGATACCGCCTTGAGCATCGTTATGCTCGACGTGGACGGGCTGAAACGGATCAACGACACCTACGGCCACCAAGCGGGCGATGACGTGCTTGTGCAGCTTGCGCAACTGGCGCGCAGAAGTTGCCGCAAGGGCGACGCCGTAGGCCGCCTGGGCGGCGACGAGTTCCTGTTCGTGCTCCCCGGCTCCGCTCTCGCCGCCGGCGCCCGGTTCGCGGAGCGGTTCCGCACCCGGGTGGAGCGGCACGAGTTCTCCCTCTCGAAGGGCGAGACGGTAGCGATGAAGGCCAGTCTCGGGGTGGCGGAGTTCACCAGGGGAACGGTGGACAGCGCTGGACGGTTCGTCGAATTGGCGGACGAGGCGCTGTATGAGGCGAAGAAAATGGGCGGCAACCGCGTCTGCGCCCGGCCTGCTACCAGACGCGCGGCCTAGTCGCGCCCTGCTCCCCGGTCCTACGATCCCTCCCACGTCACATCGCCGCACAGGTCGGGAGGGTG
Organism: Dehalococcoidia bacterium; assembly: GCA_030018455.1. Lineage (NCBI taxonomy): Bacteria > Bacillati > Chloroflexota > Dehalococcoidia > Dehalococcoidia bacterium. The sequence goes on along the minus strand of JASEFU010000003.1, from coordinate 109,642 downwards.
CTGTCTCGAAGCGAAGACGGCGTACTCCTGTTTCGCGCGCCCGATTGTCGTGTTCTCGCCGTGTCCGGGGCAGACCAGCGTGTCATCGGGCAGCGCGAAGAGCCTCTCGATTATCGACCGTATCACCTGCTGCAATTGCTGCGGCGTGCCGGTGTGGCCGGGGCCGCCGGGGAAGAGGGTGTCGCCGGCAATGAGATGCTCGCCCGCAAGCAGACAGATGCTGCCGGGCGTGTGACCCGGCGTGTGGATCACCTTCACCTCCTGGGAGCCGAGCGACAGCGTCTCTTCGTCGCTCAACCGGCGCGTCACCTTGTCCTCCGATATCCCTCTTTCCTCCACATGCGCCATGACCGGCGCCCCCGTTGCTTTGGTCATCAGGTCGAAGGAGAGCCGGTGATCGGGGTGGGCGTGCGTCAAGACGATTCCCATCACCTTCGTCCCCTGCGCCTGCTCAAGGACCTTTTCCCCCTCCGCCGGCATGTCGACGATGAGGCTTTCGCCGCTGCCGCCGTCAATGATGACGTAGGCGTTGTTGGCATGAGGCCCGAGCGGGCCGATCTTTATCACTCTCAGGTCGTCTCCTGCCAACGTGTTCCTCCCTCCCGACTCCGCGTTGCGTGGCAGGATAGCAGAGGCCGCGTCTGCGGTCAAAGCCTGGCGCGAGTGTATAATGGTGCCACTTCAGTGTCCGAGGCCTCTGTGCAGGTAAGCGAGCACGTCCACGTCGTCCGCGTCAGGGTACGGTCGTATCCCGAGGCGTATTCCCCCAACGTCTACTTCGTGGTCGACGGGGGCGAGGCGTTCATGGTGGACAGCGGCTTCCCCGACGACGACTCGGTGGGCGCGCGCCTGGACTACTTGCGTTCGTTGGGCAGCCCCAGACTGAAGCTGATCGCTCTCACGCACCATCACTACGACCACTCGAGCGGCGCCTATCGCTATCAGCAGGAGGCGGACGTTGCAGTCGCGATGAACCCGGTCGAGGCGGACTTGCTGAAGCAGGCGGCGAAGAGCGCGTCGCCGGAGCGCTCGGCGGAGGAGCGGCGGCTGCGGCGCAAGGCGGCGCGTGTCAGGGTGGATGTGTTCCTCGAGGATGGGGCTGCGCTGGAAGCAGGACGCCTTACGCTGCGGGCGCTGCTCATGCCGGGGCACAGCGCGGGACACATGTGCTTCCATTTTGAGGAAGAGGGGTTGCTGTTCAGCGGCGACAACGTGCTCGGCATCGGGACGACGGCTATCGCGCCGCCGCCCTACGGCGACATGCTCCAGTACATCGATTCCCTGCGCCGGATGCAGTCGCTCGACGCGGCGATCATCTGTCCCGGGCACGGGCCCATCGTTCACCAGCCGCGGCGCAAGATTCAGGAGCTGATAGACCACCGCCGCGAGCGCGACGAGCAGGTGCTTCGTCTTATCAGTCAGGGGAAGGACAGGCTGAGCCAGATCGTGCGGGGCATATACCCCGAGCTCGACCCCCGGCTGGAGCGGATGGCGCGGGGTCAGATACTTTCGCACCTCCATAAGCTGGAGGCCGAGGGCCGCGTGACGATGAGGCAAGAGGGTGAGGAGATAGCCTGCTCCCTGCGCGGGTAGCGGGAGGCTGGCCATGGGGAAGGCGGCTTCTGCGCTTCCCCTCGCATCGTTTATCCGTTTTCTATCCGCTGGCAGGCTTCCTAGACCCTCCCGTCTACTTCGCATATAATTGGACCACCTTCCCACCCGAGGTTGCCGTTCATGCCTCTCGATCCCGCGCTCGCTCCCGTGTTCCCGCGCACGGCAGTGGTGTCGCCACAGGGCCGCCTCGTCATCGGCGGCTGCGATACGGTCGCTCTCGCGCGTGAATTCGGGACGCCGCTTTACCTCTTCGATGAGACGGAGCTTCGCGAGAATTGCCGCGAGTGGCTGCACGAGTTCCGGTCGCGTCACCCGGAGACGGCAGTGGTCTACGCGGCGAAGGCCTATCTGGGACGCGCCCTCGCCCAACTCATTGCCGAGGAAGGACTGGGACTCGACGTCGCGTCCGGCGGCGAGCTTGCCATCGCCCTCGCGGCCGGGTTCCCGGCGGAGCGCATCTACTTCCACGGCAACAACAAGTCGCGGCGCGAGATTGAGGAAGCGGTGGAGGCCGGCCTCGGCTGTGTCGTTGTCGACAACCTGCACGAGGCGGCGATGCTGAACGAGATCGCGGTAGCGGCGGGCCGGCGGCAGCGGGCGCTGCTGCGCGTCTCGCCCAACATCGACCCCCACACGCACCGCTACATCTCCACCGGCGCCCTCGACAGCAAGTTCGGCGTCGCGATAGGGACGGGTCAGGCCGAAGAGGCGGCGACGGAGCTGCTCGCCGCGCCGGGAATCGAACTGCTCGGTTTTCACGTCCACATCGGCTCGCAGATCATGGAGCTGGAGCCGCACGCGGAGGCGTGTCGCGAGCTTGTGCGCTTCGCCGCCGCGATGAAGGCGCGTCACGGGTTCGAGGCGCGGGTGCTGAGCGCAGGCGGCGGCTTCGCCATCCAATACGTGCGCGACACCGCGCCCCCGTCGAAGGCGCAGTACGCGGAAGCGGTGGTATCGGCGGTCAAGGAAGGGTGCGACGAGCACGGCCTTCCGGCGCCGCGCCTGACGGTCGAGCCCGGACGCTCGATTGCGGGCCGCGCCGGCGTCGCCCTGTACGGCGTGGGGGCGCGCAAGGAGATTCCGGGCGTGCGCACCTACGTCGCGGTTGACGGCGGCATGGCCGACAACATCCGGCCGGCGCTGTACCAGGCGCGATACGAGGCGGTCGTAGCCAGCCGCATGAACGACGCGGCGGAAGAGCGGGTGACCGTTGCGGGCAAGTACTGCGAATCGGGCGACGTGCTGATCCGCGACATCGATCTGCCGAAGCTGTGGGCGGACGACATCCTCGCCGTTCCCGGGGCGGGCGCGTATTGTCTCCCCATGGCGAGCAACTACAACGCCGCGCTGAAGCCGCCTGTGCTGTTCGTGCGGGAGGGGAAAGCGCGCCTCGTGCGACGCCGCGAGACGTACGAAGACGTCCTGCGCTGCGAGACGTAGCGGCCACAACCGACGATGTGGACGATAATCGGGCAGGAGCAAGCGATAGCGGCGCTGTCGCGCGCCCGCTCGGACGGGCGGCTCTCACATGCTTACCTCTTTAGCGGGCCTCCACAGGTGGGAAAGCGCACCGCTGCCGTCCAGTTCGCGCAGGCGCTCAACTGCCGCGGCGAAGACCCTCCCTGCCGCCGCTGCCGCCAGTGCTATCTTATCGAGCAGGGAAGCCACCCGGACGTCGAGCTGATAACGGTTGGCGGCCTCTGCGACGAAAGCTCTCATGACCACTCATCGGACAACTCGCGCGACATCCGCATCTGCCAGGTGCGGCGCCTGGAGCGCGTCGTCAGCCGGACGCCGTTCGAGGGGCGATACCGCGTGCTCATCATCGACCCCGCGGATGCCCTCAACGTCGAGGCGTCGAACGCCTTCCTCAAGACGCTGGAAGAGCCGCCCCCCTCGCTCGTGCTCATCCTTATCACCAGCCGCGAGGAGTCGCTCCTTCCCACCGTCGTCTCCCGCTGCCGGAAGGTGCCGTTCTCGCTCATGACGGTGACGGCGGTGCAGGAAGCGCTGGAGGAAGAGTGGTCGGTGCCGCCGGAGGACGCAGGGCTGCTGGCGCGGCTCAGCGGCGGACGGCTCGGCTGGGCGGTGACGGCGTGGGAGGACGAGACGGTGTTGCCGGCGCGGACGGCGCTCCTCGAAGACGCCTATCGCCTCACAACCGTGGGCCGCGACGAGCGCTTCGCCTACGCCGCCGAGCTGGGGGGTCGCTTCTCGCGCGATCGGGAGGGCGTCCTGCGCGTGCTCGAGCTCTGGCGTGACTGGTGGCGCGACGTGCTCCTGGTGGCCTCCGGCTGCCCCGATATCGTCACGAACGTTGACGCCCTAGACAGACTGGGGCTGTTGGCGAGAAAATATACAGTAGAAGAGATAAGATACGTCCTGCAGGCGATTGCCGGAACGAGGCGCAGCCTGCTCGATAACATAAACGCTCAACTGGCGCTCGAGGTGCTGATGCTCGATCTCGCGGCGCCGTCGATCAGAAAGGAGAAGACATCCGCGACGGGCCCCGTCGCTTAGCAGGGCGATGGCGGGCCGTGCGGTTGTTGTTAAGGCATGACAGAAGAACAGGGAGAAGTCGCGTCCCCTGAGGCCGCGCCTTCGATAGTAGGCGTCAGGTTCAAAGAAGCGGGGCGCGTCTTCTATTTCGACGCCACGGGTTTCACCCTCGAAGTGGGGCAGCACGTGGTCGTACAGACGCCGCAGGGGTCGGAGGTGGCGAGAGTCGTGATAGGCCCCGACCAGCTCCTGGCGGCGGAGGTCTCCAACGACCTTAGCCCCGTACTTCGCGTTGCCGGCCCCGACGACCTCAACCAGGCAGAGGCGCTCCGCTGCAAGGTCCAGGAGGAGCTTGAGACAGCGCGGAAGAAGGTCGAGGAGCACGGCCTCCCCATGCGGCTGATCGGCGGCGACTGCGCCCTCGAAGGCTCGCAACTAACGCTGTATTTCATCGCCGAGCAGCGCGTCGATTTCCGCAGCCTTGTCCGCGACCTTTCGTCGACCCTCGGCAAGCGAGTCCAGCTCATCCAGGTGGGGGAGCGGGACAGGGCGAAACTCGCCGGGGGCATCGGGCACTGCGGCTACCGGCTGTGCTGCCGCTCGTGGTTGACCTCGTTTCCCTCGATTTCGATCCGCATGGCGAAGGAGCAGGACGTGCCCCTGAACCCGGCGAAGATATCAGGCGTCTGCGGCAGGCTCCTCTGCTGTCTCGCCTTCGAGCACGAGTACTACAGGTCCGTGCGCGGGCAGTTGCCCAGGATCGGGCAGACCGTTTCCACCCCCGCTGGCGACGCCAGGCTCATCGCCGTGAACGTGCCACGTGAGACGGTTACCCTTCAGATGCTCGATACGTACGCGACTCTCGACATGCCGGCCGAAGAGCTGCGGAAGCAGTACGGCACCGTGGTCCGGCCGGCCGAAGCCGAGGAGACGCTCGTGGAGACGAACGCCGTTGCCAGCGAACCGGAGCCCGCTACCGCCGAGGCCGCTGGAGAGCCGCCGGAAGCGAAAGCAGGGGAAACGACCGCCGATACCGCCGGAGACAGGACGCGCAGGCGCCGACGGCGGCGCAACGGGCGGCGCAGGAAGCGGGGCAAGAACGGAGCGTCCGGCCAGTGACACGCCGTCCCCCCGCTTTCTCGCGGAAAACGTTGACAGCTTCGGCTGATCCCCAATAGACTGGCACCTGACGCCGTATCTTCCCGGTAAAGCCAGTTCGCCTCGCCATCTGCTCACCGCCAGCGAAGCGGCAGCGACATCTCCGCACGAAGGAGGCTAGTTTTGCAGGAGCTGCAAAGGACCGATCCCGAAATCTACTGTTTCATTGAGGCCGAAGAGCGCTACCAGTTCGAGACTCTCCGGCTAATCCCTTCCGAGAACTACGCCTCGCAGGCGGTGATGCAGGCGGTCGGATCGGTCCTCATGAACAAGTACTCCGAGGGATACCCCGGCAAGCGCTACTACGAGGGCCAGCGCTACGTCGACCAGATGGAGACGGTGGCGATCGAGCGGGCGAAGAGACTGTTCGGGGCGGAGCACGCGAACGTCCAGCCCCACTCGGGATCGCCGGCCAACATGGCGGTCTACTACGCCCTCCTCGAGCCGGGCGACACGGTGATGGGCCTTGCCCTGCCTCATGGCGGCCACCTTACACACGGCTGGGAGGTCAGCTTCTCGTCGCGCTTCTACCGCTCCGTCCAGTACACGGTGCACCGCGAGACCCAGCTTATCGATTACGACGCCGTGCGCGCCCTCGCCAGGAAGGAGCGCCCGAGCATAATCGTCGCCGGGGCCACCGCGTACCCCAGGGAGTACGACTTCAAGGCCTTCGGCGACATAGCCAAAGAGGTAGGGGCGTATTTCCTCGCCGACATCGCGCACATAGCCGGCCTCATCGTTGCCGGCGTCCACCAGGACCCGACGCCCTACGCCGACGTCATTACCACGACCACCCACAAGACCTTGCGAGGCCCCCGCGGCGCCATCATCCTCTGCCCCGAGCGGTTCGCGGAGCGGATCGACCAGGCGGTGTCCCCCGGTCTTCAGGGCGGCCCCCACGATCACAGCATCGCCGGCATCGCCGTCGCGCTCAAAGAAGCGGCGACCGAGGAGTTCAGGGAGTACGGCGCGCAGATCGTGCGCAACGCGAAGGCGATGGCCGCCCAGTTGCTGGAACGCGGTTTCGACCTCGTGACGGGCGGGACCGACAACCATCTCATCGTCATCGACCTGACGAACAAGGGGGTGACGGGCCGCAAGGCGGCGCAAACGCTAGACAGGGCGGGCATCGTCGTGAACTACAACACCGTCCCCTACGACCCGCGCCGGCCCGCCAACCCAAGCGGCATCCGTCTCGGCACGCCCGCGGTCACTTCTCGCGGCATGAAAGAGGCGGAGATGGCCCAGATCGTCGCCTGGATCGACGAGGTGATCAGCAACGTCAACAACGAGGACGTGGTGAAGCGGGTGCGCGGGGAAGTGCGCGACTTCTGCGTCCGCTATCCCGCACCCGGCATCCGCCTCTCCGACTGAACCGACCGGCATCCCCCGCCGGCAGCGTCTCGTGCCCTTTGTTCTCGACAGGAGGTGGAGATGAGCAGCGCTCTGAAGCTAGGGTTCATCCCCGCGCGCCGCGGCATGTTCCCCGCCGAGCCGGCGCGACGCGGACGGGCGGAGACGATTGAGGCGCTGAAGAAGTGCGGCGCCGAGGTCGTCGCGCCTGACCCGTCCCTGACGGAGCTGGGGTGCGTGGAATCGCTCGACGAGGCGAGGGCGACGGCGGCGCTCTTCCGGCGCGAAGAGGTGCAGGGCATCGTCATCGGCGCCATGAACTTCGGCGATGAGCAGGCCGCCGCCCTCACCGTCCGCATGGCCGCCCTCGACGTACCGGTCCTCATCTTTGGGCTGGAGGAGGAGGAAACGCTGCGTCCCGCCACCCAGCGGCGCGACTCGTTGTGCGGGCTGCTGTCCATCGGCGAGGCGCTCCGACAGGTGGGCGCGCGGTACAGCGTCGGCGCGACGCCCATCGCGTCGCCCGCAAGCGAGGCCCTCGCCGCCGACTTCGACTGGTTCACGCGCGTCTGCCGCGTTGTAACTGGAATACGCGGCGCCCGCTTCGGGCAGGTCGGCGCCCGGCCCGACGCCTTCTGGACGTGCCGCGTCAACGAGAAGGCGCTCGAGCGGCTCGGCGTCACGGTCGTGAGCCTCGACCTGTCGGAGGCGGTGCAGGCGGTGAATGGCATGCCCGACGACATGCCGGCGGTGCGGGAGATCGTGCGGGAGATGGAGGAGACGCTGGACGCGAGCGCCGTTTCGAAGGAGGCGCTGGCGAGGCTTGGCAAGTTCGAGCGCTTCCTCCTCGACTTCGCGGAGACGAACCGGCTGGACGCTCTCGCCGTCCAGTGCTGGAACAGCCTTCAGGCGACCCTTGGCATCTGCGCCTGCCTGCCGATGAGCCGCCTCGGCGACCGCGGCATCCCCTGCGCCTGCGAGTCGGACGTCAACGGCGCGCTGTCGATGCACGCGCTGAGGCTGGCGGCGGGCGCGCCGTCGGCCCTCGCCGATATCAACAACCTGCACAACGAAGACCCCGACCTCGTGAACATATGGCACTGCGGCGTCTTCCCCACCTCTTACGCCGGGGAGAAGGCGCGCGTGGGGGCGCACTTCCTGATGGGCGAGACGCTGGGGCCGGAGAGGGCGAGCGGCGTCGTCGAGTTCCGGATGAAGGAAGGGCCGCTGACGCTAGGCCGCGTCACGGAGGACGGCGACGGGAGGTGGAAGGCGTTCGTCTGCGAGGGCGCCGTCGAGGACAACCCGGCCGCTACGTCGGGGGCATACGGGTGGTGCCGCATCCCCGGCTTCATGCGCATCTACTCGGAGATACTGCTCCGGCGCTTCCCCCACCACGCGGCGATCGCGCCCGGCCGCTGGGGAAACGTCCTCTACGAGGCGTTCGGCGGCTACCTGGGCATGGAGACGTACGTGCCGGGCCAGGCGTCGCCGGGGACATACGCGCCGGGCAGGCCGTTCGGGTAGCAGCGTTAACGTCCGCAGAGAGCGTAACGTTGGCTGATGGTGGATGTTTTTCCCACTCCGCCTGAAGGCAAGGGCATGAACCCGTTTCCATATGCCTCAGCCTTCCGGCTGGGGTGCTGTCGCAGGACAATGACGACACCTGCCAGCTATGGGGCCGGTAACGGCGAGCGCTACTCGTTGACAGGGGCTTGACTCGCAGAGGATAATGAGAAAGCTGCGATTTTGACAAAGCCAAGGAGATGGGTGGGAACCCTGGGAGGTTTTGTCTCTTAAGAGAAGGGAGGCTTGAATGCTTCGGAAAACCCCAATCGTTTGGTTGCTGTCGTTGACGGCTATCGTCGTCGGCATGCTTTTCCTCTGGCTGGCGCTGTCGAGCACGACGGCGCCGACCGCTTATTCACAGAACGGACAAGAACCGACGGCCACGCCGACTGACACCGCTACGCCCACGGCTACGGCCACCCCCAACACCGGCTGCATCCTCACGATCAGCAAGAGCGACAGCCCTACCACGGTTCCCGAGGGAGGCCGCATAACCTACACGATCACAGTCAGAAACACGGGCAATGACGACTGCTTCGACATGGTGATAAGCGACACCATACCGACGGACACCGATTGCGTGAGCTTGGCCGTGACGCGCGAGCCCTCAGGAGTGGATATCGACTTCGATGAGGACGACTGCGACGCGTCCGGCGTTGTGCGGTGGACCACCGACGACGTCATCGAGCCCGGCGACCGCGTCGAGGTGCAAATGGTCGTTCAGCTTGAGTCGGACGTCGAAGAGGACGACGAGATAACGAACACGGCATGTGTCATCGCGGAGAGAGAGGTCGAGGTCTGCGATACGGAGAGAACGGACGTCGGCCCCGCGCCGACGGCCATGCCCACAACGCCGCCGACGGCGACTTCTGTCCCCACCGTCCCGCCGCCTCCACCGCCGGTCGTTCCCACTGTTCCGCCGCCACCGCCGCTGCCGACGGTGGTCGCGCCGCCGACGGGCACCGGGCCTTCCGCCGGCACGATGGTCTTCTGGGCTATCGCGGGCATCGCGACGGTTGGCGGACTGCTGCTACTGGGCGGCGGCGTCGCCTGGTCGCGCAGGACGCGCTAGTTACCGCAAACAAGCGTTGAGGGGGAGGCTCCTGCCTCCCCCTCGCTTCTCTCAATCGTAGGGCCCGCTATTGCGGCTGCGCCTTCTCGCGCTCGCGCTGGATGAGGTCGCGTCGCAGTATCTTGCCCGACGCCGTCTTCGGTATCTCCCGGAAGAACTCGACCTCGCGGATCTTCTTATAAGGCGCGACGCGCTCGGCGACGAACGCCATGAGCTGTTCGGGCGCGCACTCGACGCCGGGGCGCAGCACGACGCACGCCTTCGGTATCTCGCCGCCGGCGGCGTCGGGCTTGGGGATGACGGCAACGTCGAGGACGGCCGGGTGCTGGTGCATCAGCGCCTCGATCTCCGCCGGCGCCACCTGGTAGCCCTTGTACTTGATCATCTCCTTCTTGCGCTCGATGAGGCAGAGGTAGTTCTCCTCATCGAAGCGGCCGATGTCGCCCGTGCGCAGCCAGCCGTCCTCGGTGAGACACTCCGCCGTTTCCTTCGGGTTCTTCCAGTAGCCCTTCATCACCTGCGGGCCCTTCACCAGAAGCTCGCCCACCTCGGTCGGCGGCAGCTCCTCGCCCGTGTCGAGGCTGACGATCTTCTCGAACGTGTCGGGGAACGGCGGCCCCACCGTCTCCAGCTTGACGCGGTCGAGCGGGTTGGTGTTCGTGGTCGGGCTGGTCTCCGTCATGCCGTAGCCCTGCGAGACGACGCACTTGAACATCGACTTGGCGCGTTCGCCGATCTCGAGCGGCAGCGGCGCGGCGCCGGAGCCGATGACCTGGAGCGACGAGGTGTCGAAGCGCGACGTCGCGTTGGGAACGTTGACCATCGCCAGGATGGCGGGCGGCGCCAGGTAGATGTCGGTGATGCGGTGCTTCTCGATAAGGTACAGCATCTGCTCGGCGTCGAAGCGCATCATCACGATGCCCGTGCCTCCCCGGGCGACGCCGCTGCTCATGAGCACGGTCATGCCGTAGATGTGGAAGAGGGGGAGTGTCCATAGCCCCACCATGTCGGAGGAGACGAAGCGGGTGACGAGCCCCTGCGCGACGTTGCTGGTGATGTTGTAGTGGGTGAGCATCACGCCCTTGGGCATCCCCGTCGTGCCGCTCGAGTAGGGGAGGGCGGCGACGTCCTCGCGCGGGTTGATCTGCACTGGGCGGTAGTCCTCGGAGACGCCGCCGAGGACGTCGGCGAGCTGGTCGATGGGGAAGACCTCGCGCAAGAGGGGCAGACCCTTTTTCGCTTCCTGGACGGCGGCGGCCATGGGGCTGTACACGAAGATGGCGACCGCTTCGGCGTCGGCGAGCTGGGTCTGCGCCTCGTGGGCGGTGTAGAGCGGATTGAGCGTGGTGACGGTGGCCCCTGCGAGGAGCGAGCCGTAGAAGACGGCGGCGTAGTCGACGTGGTTGGGGGAGAAGATGGCAACCTTATCGCCCTTTTCGACGCCCTTGTCCTGCAGCAGGCGGGCGACCTTTCGGGCGTCGCTCCAGACCCTGCCGTAGGTCCGCATGTCGCCCTCGGCGCTTATGAGCGCGGGCTTGTCGGCGAAGGTCTGGACGGTCCGTCTGAGCAGTTCGGGCAGCGGGTATTCGGGGTACGGTTGCTGGCTGGGCCAGTAGCTGGAGACGATCATCTGTGTGCCTCCTGGTGGTCGGGTAGTTCGAAACCGTCTTTATCCGGACTCGATGCTAGGATGCCAGCGGACAATGGCTGGGTCAAGCACGGAACGTCCGCTGACGCGGCAGCCGGTGGGCCTGTCAACGGACGGGGAAACGGATAAGCGGATGCGAAAAGTATCGCTCTTCTCGCTCCAAAGGAGCGGGCGTCTCTGCCCGATCACCAGTGTCGATGCGAGCCACCGTTGACGCTTCCACCCGCTGGTATTGACGGCTTTTTCTGCTCGCTGCTACAATCTAGCCAACAACACTATAGGCCGGCAGGGGTGACCCGAAGCCCGGATGCGAGGGTCGCCAAGGGGGAAGCCGGTGAGAGTCCGGCGCTGTCGCGCAACTGTAAGTCGGCTGTGACCGACGAGCCAGGATACCCGCCCCTGTTCGTTCCCAGGACCTTCGCTCGAAAGGGGGGCGGAAACATGGTACGTGCCACCTGATCAAGACCCTCGCAGCGCCGGGGGTCTCTTCACGTAAGCTCTCATTCCCGCGTCAGACTCTGAGAAAGGACTCCTCATGCTTCGCAAAGCTGCATGCTTTCTACTGGCCGTTGCCGCCGTGATGGCGGCGGGCTACTCGTTCGTTATCGCCGCAACACCGGAACAGGACGCGGCCGAAGAGGCGCTGGACTACATCCGCGGGCTGCAGAACGCCGACGGCGGCTTCCCTGATTTCGGCGCCGGCTCGTCCCCGGGGGCGACGCTCGATGCCGTCTTCGCCTTTGCGGCCGCCGGGATCGACGCCCGCACAGTTACAAGCGGCGGGAACTCGCCCGTCGACTACATCGAAGGGCAGGCGGCGTCCTACAGCGGTGTCGCCGGGGCCGCCGCCAAGCTGGTCCTGGGCCTGATTGCGCTGGGAGAGGACCCGCGCGATTTCGCCGGCGTCGACTTCGTCGAGAAGATGGAGTCGTATTTCGACGCCGGCAGCTACGGTGATGGCGTCTTCGACCATTGCCTTTACATGCTCGCCCGCTCGAAGCTCGGTCTGTCGCCCGCCGCCGGCTCCGTCAATCACCTGAAATCGAAGCAGATGGCCGAGGGCTGCTGGGAGTACGGCGACGGTTGGGGCTGCGACACCAACACCACGTCGCTGGCTATCCAGGCGCTGGTGGCCGCCGACGTCTCTCCCTCGGACAGCGCAATCGAGGACGCGCTGGACTACTTGGCGGCCGCCCAGAACAACGACGGCGGCTTCCCCTACCTGATACCAAGCGATTCCGACGCCAACTCGACGGCGTTCGTAATCCAGGCGCTGGTCGCCGCCGGCGAGAACATCGACGCCGGAGGCCCCTGGGAGAAGCAGGGCAACACTCCCATGGAGGCGCTGCTGGCGTTCCAGAACCCGGTGACGGGCGCATTCACCTATGGCGGCGTGGACAGCGCCTATGCCACGTACCAGGCGGTACCGGCGCTTCTCCTGCGCACGTATTCGCTTCCTACGGCGACGCCCCAGGAGGAGACCGCTACCCCGAAGCCGACGAAGACGCCTACCCCGGTGATGACGGCGACCGAGACGCCTTCGCCTCAGCCGGTCATTGCTCCCCCTGGCGGCTCGTCTCTCGCTCCCACGCCGGCCTCGCAGGCCGTTACGATGCCGCGCTCGGGCGGCGGCGGCGAGACCGGGCATGATCTCGCGCCTGTTTTTGCGGCGGCGCTCCTGCTGGCGGCCGGCGTGGGCATCACCGCTTCGCTGGTCGCGCGCCGCATGGGAAAGGGATGACGGTTGATCGGGATACGCGACCGTTCCTGGCGGGGACAGCCGGTCCGTGAGCGGACGGAACGAGAGGGCGCGCGCGGACGGGTCGGGCGCGCCGACGTCTGGCTCGTCTGGCTGCTGGCCGCCTCCGTCGCCGTCTTCCTGACCTCCAACCCGCTGTACTTGGCGACGGCGTGCCTGGGGGCGCTGATGGTTTGCACCTCGCTGCCGTGGCGGTCGCAACAGTCGTTCTACGACCTGGCGGTGAAGCTGGTTCTCTTCTTCGCGCTGCTCAGCATCCCGTTCAATCTGCTGACCGGGGGCCGCGGGCCTACGCTCCTCTTCGAACTGCCCAGCCTTACGTTTCCCGACTGGTTCGGCGGCGTGACGCTGGGGGGCGCCGTAACGCTGGAATCGCTCCTTTACGCCCTCGAGCGCGCCCTGCGAGTGGTCGCGCTCCTCTTGTTTGCCGCCGCCTTCAACCTCGCCGTCGATCATTACCGGCTGCTGCGCCTGCTGCCCCCCGGCCTGCGACAACTCGGCATCGTGCTGACGGTTGCGGTGATGCTGCTCCCGCAGCTCGTCCGGCAGTCGAAGTCGGCGGTGGAGGCGCAGCGGCTGCGGGGAAGGAAGGCGACGGGTCTGCGCAGCGTCGCCGCGCTAGCGGTACCGGTGCTGGGCGCGTCGCTCGAGCGGTCGGTCCAGCGGGCGGAGTCGCTCGACGCGCGCGGTTTCGGCCGGGTGCCCGTATCATCATCGGCGCGGCGTCTGGCGAAGGCGGCGGCGTCGGTGGCGGGCGCCGCGCTCCTGGGGGCCGGCTCGTTCGTGTACTTTTACTACTCCGCGCCGGCCGTCGCCGCCCTGCTGCTGCTCGGCGGGACGGCGCTTGTGGCGGTCGCGTTCTGGGGCGGCGGCGACGAGAGCAGCTTTTACGTGAAGGAGATGTGGGACGGCGCGGACTTTGCTATTGCGGGAAGCGCGTTGCTGGCGCCGCTTATGCTGCTGGCGCTGCGTGTCCTCGACGCGGCCGGTGTCGGCTACTCGCCTTTCCCGGAAGCGTCTTTCCCGGCGTTCCACCCCCTCGCGGTAGCGGCGTTCTTGTTGTTGCCCGCTCCGGCCCTGCTCATGCTGTCGACCAAGGACGAAGAAAGTGATCGAGGTTAGCGGCCTAACGTTTTCCTACCCGAACGCATCGGCGCCCGTGCTGCGCGACGTCAGCCTCACAATCGGCGCGGGCGAGGTAGTGCTGCTGGTGGGAGCATCGGGCAGCGGCAAGTCCACGTTCCTGCGCTGTCTGAACGGTCTCGTGCCCCATTTCCACGGCGGCAGCTTCGGTGGTCGCGTCATCGTCGAGGGCCTGGACACGTTGACCTGCCAGCCGCGCGACCTGGCGCAGAAGGCGGGCATGGTGTTCCAGGACCCCGAGGCGCAGTTTGTCGCCGACACGGTGGAGGACGAGATCGCATTCGGGATGGAGAACCTGGGCGTGCCGCGCCTGACGATGCGGAAGCGCGTGGAAGAGGTGCTGGATATCCTGGGCATCGCTCATCTGAAGAAGCGGCGGCTGGACACGCTCTCCGGCGGCGAGCTGCAGCGCGTCGTCATCGGCGCGGTGCTGACCATGCAGCCGAAGGCGCTGCTCCTCGACGAGCCGACGTCGCAGCTCGACCCGCAGGCGGCAGAGGAGGTGCTGACGGCGGTGCAGCGGCTCAACACCGACCTGGGGCTGACGATCGTCATCGCCGAGCACCGGCTGGAGCGGGTGGTGCAGTACGCGGAGCGCGTCCTGTACCTCGACGGCTCCGGCTCCGTCGTCGATCTCACGGCGCGGGAGGCGATGAGGATGCTCCCGCTTTCTCCTCCCGTCGCACGCCTGGGGCGGACGCTCGGCTGGGAGCCGCTACCGCTGTCGATACGAGAGGGGAGGCGTTTTGTGGAGCGGATGCCGGCGCCGCGCTCGGGTCGCGACGGCTCGACGCCCGCGCGAGACCACAAGCCTGCCGTGCTCATCGAAAAGGTGAGCATAGCGTACGGGCCGCGTCCCGCCGTCACAAACGTCTCGCTCGCCGCCTATCCCGGGCAGATACTTGCCCTGATGGGACGGAACGGCGCCGGCAAGACCAGCCTGCTGAGGGCGTGCGCCGGGCTGCTGCCGGTGAAGTCGGGAAGTGTCCGCATACTCGACGAGGACGCCGCCGGGTGCGGCGCCGAGCGTCTGGCGCTGCGACTGGCGCTGGTGCCGCAGGAGCCTGCCTCCGTCCTCTTTCATTCGACAGTCGAGGCGGAGATAGAGGACACACTCAAGGGAACGGGCCGCGCGGGCAGCGTCGACGAGGCGCTCAGCGAGTGGCGGCTGGAGTCGCTGCGGGGCTTGCATCCCCGCGACCTTAGCGCCGGCGAGCGCCAGAGGGCGGCGCTGGCTTCCATGCTCGCGGGCCGCCCATCTGTCCTCCTGCTCGACGAGCCCACGCGCGGCATGGACTATGAGACGAAACAGATCCTCGTCGACAACCTGAGGCGCCGCTGCCGCGAAGGCGCGACAGTCGTGCTCGCCAGCCACGATGTCGAACTCGTCGCCTCGTGCGCCGACCGCATCGTCCTGCTGGCGGACGGCGAGATCGTGGCGGAGGGCCCGGCGCGCGACGTGCTCACGGAATCGATCACGTTCAGCACGCAGGTGAACAAGCTCTTCGGCGGCGGTTATCTGACGGTGGAGGACGTGCTGCAATCGAGGGAGGGGGAGAAGGTTGCGCAGTAGCTTTAGGGGCATGCGTCTCTTGGCGCTCTTCGCGCTGGCGGTTGCCCTGGCGGCGCTGCCCGGCGGCGACGCTGCGGGCGAGGCCCCGAAGCGGGCCGGGATCGTGGTCAGCTTCGGCGGCGGGCGGACCACAACCGTATGCGTCGAGTTCGCGGAGGCGGAGATAACAGGGGCGGAGTTGTTGCGCCGCTCAGGGCTTTCGCTTGTGACCACAGGGGGCGCCGGCGGGGCTGCGGTATGCAAAATTGAGGACGTGGGCTGCGATAACCCCAATGATTGTTTTTGCCACTGCCGCGGCGCCGATTGCCGCTATTGGGCGTATTACACGCTGGACGCGGGCGCGTGGAAGTATTCGAACGTGGGGGCGTCGTTGCGCAAGGTGCGTGACGGGGACGTCGATGGCTGGGCGTGGGGCTCCGGCAAGCCGGGCGGCGGCGCCCAGCCCGAACTGCGCGCGTTCGAGGAGATATGTCCGCCGCCGACGGAGCCGCCGCCCACGCTGGCGCCGCCGCCGACGGAGCCGGCGCTGGCTTCCCAGACCGTCGCTCCCACCCTCGCTGCGACGGCGGCCGGGGCTACGGAGCTGCCGACTGCGACTTCGACGCCGGCCCAGACGGAAAGGGCGCCGGCTAAGGCCGCGACGAAGACCCCTGAGGCCGCGACGAAGACCCCCGTCGCGACGAATACGCCGTCGACGGAACAGGGTGGAGACAACGGCCTCGATTTTCCGCTCGAGCTGCTCGGGTTCGGGGCCGTGGCCGCGGCTCTGGGTACTGTGTCGCTCGTCCTGTGGAGGAGATCACGTGGCTAGCGAAGTCGCGCTGCCGTCGCTACGCGGAGGTCTTCCCGCCCGCTCCCTGCTTGCCGGCCTCTCTTCGACGGCGACGCTGGTGGTGATCAGCCTCGTCGGGCTGTTCGCGTTCTTTTATCCCTTCTTCTTGAGCGCGGCAACCAGCTCCGGCACGGCCGCCCACTCCCAGGACGCGCCGCTCATCTTCGGCCTCGTGCTGGGGCTCAGCCTGCTGCTGTTCGTCCTCGAGATCGCGGGTCAGGGGATGAACGCGAAGACGGCCTCGGTGATGGCGGCGCTGGTGGTGATTGCGGCGGCGCTCCGCGTCCCCACGCTGCCGGCAGGGGCCACGGCGTTCTTCTTTGCGATCATTCTGGGAGGGTATGTCTTCGGACCCCGTTTCGGCTTTCTCCTCGGGGCGGGCGCGCTCTTCGTCTCGGCCTTTGCCGTCAGCGGGTTTGGGCCCTGGCTGCCGTTCCAGGTGTTCGTCTCCGGCTGGATGGGGATGACCGCGGGCTGGCTGGGCGCGGCGAAGGGGCGGCTGTGCCGTCGGCCGCGTACGGAGCTGGCGTTGCTGGCGGCGTTCGGCGTGGCCTGGGGGTTCCTGTTCGGCGCCGTGATGAACCTCTGGTTCTGGCCGATGATGGCGAGCGGCGAGAGCATATCGTGGCGTCCCGGCATGGGCTTCGACGAGGCGGTCCGTCACTACTGGTCGTTCTACATCCTGACGTCCGCCGGTTGGGACGCCTGGCGGGCCCTGGCGAACCTGGTCCTCATCCTTGCGCTGGGCAGGCCCGTGCTCGACGTCCTCACGCGTTTCCGCGACCGCTTTCAGGTCCGCTTCGAGTAGCGCGCCGTCAGGGCGCCATCCGGTGCAGGGCGGCATATTCGACGCCCGCCTTGTCGAGGACGGTTTGCGCTGCTTCCGCATACTGTGCGTCAATGCTCAGGGCGATGCCGCAGTCGCTGGAGAACTGACGCGGCGTGGGGATGAGACGCGCCGGTACGCGCGCCTCCTTGAGCGCTTTCTCGGCCCTGAACACCGCCGAGCTGGTGTGGAAGAGGAAGACCGCCGTCATCTGCCCTGCGCTATCCTTCGCAGCGCTTTCACCGCCGCGTCGACGTCTCGCATTGTCGTGAACACGCCGGGGGCCAGTCGCACCGTGCCCTCGGGAAAGGTGCCGATGGTTCGGTGCGCGGCGGGCGCGCAGTGAAGCCCCACGCGGGCGAGCACGCCGGACTCCTGTTCCAGCCGTTGCCCGACCTCCGAGACGGAGCGGCCGGCGACGGTCACCGACGCGATGGCGACGCGCCGGTGGACGTCGGTGGGACCGAACAGCGTGACGTTCGGCGTCTCCCCCAACCCGTCGATCAGCGCCCGCATCAGTGCGAGCTCGTGTTCCCGCACGGAGTCGATGCCGCGCGCGAGCAGGAACCTCACGCCCGCGCCCAGTCCGGCGATGCCGGGGCCGTTGGGTGTGCCGCTCTCGTATTTGTCGGGGAGGGCGTCCGGCTGCTCCTGGTGCTGCGACCGGCTCCCCGTCCCGCCGAAGAAAAGCGGGCGCAGCTCGCGCACGTCCACGCGCTCTCCGATGACGAGCCCGCCTGTCCCCTGTGGGCCCAGGAGTCCCTTATGCCCCGTGAAGGCGAGAAGGTCGATGCCCTGCGCCGCGATGTCTATCGGCAGGACGCCCGCCGTCTGGGCCGCGTCGATGAGCAGGAGCGCTCCCGCCGCATGGGCGATGGCCGCTGCTTCCTCCACCGGCTGTATCGTGCCGATGACGTTGCTCGCGTGGGCAAGCGCGACCAGGCGGGTCCTCGGTGTCACCGCCTTCCGCAGTTCGGACACTTGCAGCGTCCCATCGCTGGAACAGGGCGCCACGGTGAGCCGCACGCCCCGTCGCTCCAGCTCGCGGAGCGGCCGCATCACCGAGTTGTGCTCGATGCCGCTGCAGACCACGTGGTCGCCTTCACGAAGCAGCCCCTGAAGGGCGATGTTGAGCGCGTGCGTGGCGCTGGCGGTGAAGATGACGCGCAGCGGATCGGGAGCGTTGAACAAGGCGGCGAGCAGCTCGCGCGTCTCGAAAAGGACACGGCCTGCCTGCACAGACAGGCCGTGTCCGGAGCGCCCGGGGTTACCCCCCGCTTTTTCCAGAAAATCGGTCATGGCGCGCGCCACCTCCGGCGGCTTGGGCCAGGAGGTAGCGGCGTTGTCGAGGTAGATCATTTTCTCAGCACCAGGCGGAACCCGCCTTCGTTGTTCGGCGCCGTCTCCACCGACCAGCCGTTGCTCTCCGCCATGCGGGCGCAGTTGTCGCGCGAGGTCGCCGTGTCCACCAGCACCTCTATGACCCCTGAGTCCTGGCGGAGGATAGCTTCGCGGGTCATCATTGCCGGATGCGGGCACGAAAGCCCCCTGGCGTCAACGGTGTGTATGTCAGCCATCTCTTACCCCTTTCAGCTCCGGGCCTCGCGCATTGTGAGCCCGACGGCGGCGCAGAAGACCAGCCCGATGACCACCGCCGCCGGCCCGTAGACGCCGTGTCCCGCGGGCGAGCTGGCGAGCGAAAACGTGTGGGCGAAACCTGCGCCGAAAATCATGCCCAGCGCGAAGACGGCGGCGTCGCCGTCTCCTTCACCGGAAAGGACAAGTTGCCTTCCCGGACAGCCGCCGGCGAGGGTAAAGGCCAGGCCGGCCAGCGCCATGCCGGAGAAGTTCCACAGGTGTTCGGTGTGAGCGACGGGCTGGCCGTCGAAGCCGGCGTGGAACTGCCCGAGGAGGGCGTTGGTCACGAACGCCGCCGCAATCAGCGCCAGGATGCCGCTCAGCAGATGGGTGTCGCGCATCAGTATGAAGTCGCGCACGCCCGCTATCGTGCAAAAGCGGCTGCGCTGCGCCAGCGCGCCGATGGCAAGCCCCACGACGAGCGAGACCGCCAGCGGGGCGTACTGAGAGCCAGGGCCGGACTCGCTGAAAAAGATGGGGCCGACAGCGTTGCCTTCGGCGTCTCTGCCCAGCTTCGGTTCGAAGAGGAGCAGCAGGAGGAGCCCGACCATCAGCAGCGGCATCATCCAGCCGAGGGAGAATGGGGCCGCTCTGCTTCGGCCCAGCGTATAGCCCATCCTCAGGAAGACCACGCCCACAGCTATCCCCGCAATCAGTCCGCCGATCCCCAGAACGGCGTTCCAGTCGCCGCCGCTGAGGCGCAGGTAGGCGCGCCAGGGGCACCCCAGGAAGACGAGGGCGCCGATAACGGCGAACGCGCCGAGGAGGAAGCGCACCAGAGGCGCCGAGCCGGTGCGGGGCCTGAACTCTCGGAAGAAGACCGCGGACGCCACCGACCCCAGCACGATGCCGATTATCTCGGGGCGTATGTACTGGACGGCGGCCGCGCGGTGCAGTCCCAGCGCCCCCGCGATGTCGCGGTTGAAGCAGGCGACGCAGATCCCCATGTTTCCGGGATTGCCCGCCTTCGCCAGCACCGGCGCCAGCACACCGATGAAAAGCCCTGTGCCTATGACTAGCCAGCGGGAACGCAGAAAGCGCCGCAGAAGACCCTCGCGCCGGACTTCCGGGCGGCGAGCACCCGGGGTCTCTTTGTCGGCAACACCGACGGCGGCGCCGCTGGAAGCCGCATCCGAAGCGCCTTCGCCGGTAGCGCGGAAGGGCAGCGACAGGGCGCTGAGAAGAAGACGTTTGCAGGCACGAGCGGATATATCCGCCGCATTTCGCAGAAGAGGTATCACAAAGAAGCTCCTTTCGTCGTAAGAGCCGACCGCAGCGGCAACTGCCCGTGCAGTCAGGCCTTCGACTTCAGGAGCCCGGGGGTTCCCGACCTCGCTTGACGAGGGTGACCCTTGCGAACAGCCGCCGGAACAGCGCGGCAACTCGACAATGCAGCCCGTGCATCGCTGTCTGCAAGAATCAGGTCTTGCGCTGGCTGGCAGCCATCGGAGTCACCCCCTTTCCCGGCGGTCTGAGAAGCACCACTGACAATATGCGATGAAAAGCGCTTTTTGCGCAATCCCGCGTCGCGTGCATCCCCTGCCGGAACCTTTTTCTCCCTGTCGCCGTCTCTTAAGACATGAATGACGGGAGGTGGACCATGAGACGGCTATCCTTCATTGCGGGCCTTTTGCTGACAGTCCTCGTCGTGAGCAACTGCTCCGACACGGCCTCGGCGATAAACGGCTACGTTGCGCTCGTGCCCAACGTGCTGCGCATCGGCGAGCAGGAGACGGTATCGCTGAGCCTGTTCGCGGGCGACAAGCTGACCTCGGGCAACGTCGAGGTGGCGCTCCTGCGAGGGGGCCGCGAGGTGATCAAGGAGAGCGCCGAGATCGACGGCAAAGGGTCGATCGCCTTCGAGGTGCCGGCCCTGCCCGAGGGCGAATACGAGCTGACGGTTCGCGGCGAAGGCTTCGCCGACAAGGCGACGGTGCAGGTCGCGCAGGGCTCGATGCTCTTCCTCGAGACGGACAAGCCCATCTACAAGCCCGGCCAGACGCTGCACGCGCGGCTGATATCGCTCGACTCGGAGCTGAAGCCGTCGCCGGTGGACGCCACGCTCGAAGTGCAGGACTCCAAGGGGATCAAGGTCTACAAGGCGGTCCTGCGCACCGATGAGTACGGCATGGGCGCTCTCGACATCCCCATATCGGAGGAGCCGAACCTCGGCGTCTGGAAAGTCAGCGCGCAGGCGGGCGACCACAGCGCGCAGATCGACGTGCGGGTCGAGGAGTACGTGCTGCCCAAGTACGAGATCAAGGCTGACCTGCCGAAAGAGTGGTTCCTGGTCGACGAGACGATTACGGGCAAGGTAGCCGCCGAGTACAGCTACGGAA
Source organism: Dehalococcoidia bacterium (assembly GCA_030018455.1). Classification (NCBI taxonomy): domain Bacteria; kingdom Bacillati; phylum Chloroflexota; class Dehalococcoidia; species Dehalococcoidia bacterium. The sequence goes on along the minus strand of JASEFU010000003.1, from coordinate 88,619 downwards.
GACCGGTGCGGGGTGAGTTGGAGATCGTCGCTCAGCGCTACGTGGGCGAATGGGAGGAGTTCGCGCGGTTCTCAAAGGAGATCGATGGGGAGGCGCAGTTCGAGCTTCCCGCCGTGCAGTACGTGGCCGGCGTCCCTGGGGCGAGGGGAATGGGGAACGTGACGTTGGAAATCGCCGTCAGGGAGAAGTCAACCGGCTACGAGGAGAAGACGACGCGCCTCCTCACGGTCTCCGAAGCGCCGGTCGTGGTGGAGCTCATCCCCGAAAGCAACGCCTTCAAGCCGTCGCTGCCCTTCACGTTCCTCGTCGTCACCGAGACCCCTGACAACAAGCCGGTCGACGGAGAGGTGACGGTGGAGATCAACTACCTGGGCGAAGACTTCGAGGCCGTCGGGCAAGAGCAGGAGCGGGTCCGGACAGAGAACGGGCTGGCGCTGCTGGAAGTGAGGCCGCCGGAAGCGGCCGTCTCGCTGATGGCGAACGCGTACAGCGACGAGGCCTACTCTTACGTCGCCATCGACGCCGCCTACTCGCCGTCGGGCAACTTCATTCACCTGGAACAGGTGACGCAGGGCGAGCTAAAAGCGGGCGACGAGGCGAAGTTTAAGGTGCACTCCACGCGCGAGGCCGCCAACTTCTACTACGAAGTCGTTTCGCGCGGCCGCGTCGTCTTTACCGCGTCGTCGAGCTCCAGCGAAATCTCATTCCGGACGACGCCGCTGATGGCGCCCGGTGCCCGGCTGCTCGTCTACCAGATACTGCCCAACAGCGAGGTCGCCGCCGACTACCTGCCGTTCGAGGTCAGCGGCGACTATCCGCACGCGGTCGAGGCCGCGTTCAACGCGGAGCAGGCCGAGCCCGGCCAGTCGCTCGACGTGCTGGTGCAGACGGACGGCCCGGCGAAGGTCGGGCTCGTCGCCGTCGACCGCTCGGTCTTCATCCTGGCGGAGAACCGTCTTAATCTGCAGCAGGTGTTCGACGAACTGGAGCGGCTTTACATGGAGCCGCAGGTGGAGTTGCACGAGGCGACGCCCTACGAGGGCATTGTGACCCGCGGCGCGAAGGAGACCTTCGAAGAGGCGGGCCTGACCGTCCTCAGCAACAAGAAGGTGCCGGAGGGCAAGGAATACGAGAGCCCCTGGGAGGCCGAAGGCGGCGTCCTGCTCGCCGAGCGCGGCGACATGAAAGGCGTAGCGGTGCCGGCAGCAGCGGCGCCGGACGAAGGGGACCGGCAATCGCAGAGCGGCGCCGCCCTCGCCGAGGTGCGGCGCGTGCGGCAGTACTTCCCCGAGACGTGGCTGTGGGAAGAGCTAATCACGGACGCCGACGGCAGGGGCTCGCTGCCCGTAGAGGCGCCCGACAGCATCACGACGTGGGTGCTGCGCGCAGTCGCCCTCTCGAAGGAGAAGGGTCTGGGCATTGCTGAGGGCGAGCTGGTGGTGATGCAGCCGTTCTTCATCCAGGTCGACGTTCCGTACTCGGCCGTTCGCGGCGAGGAGTTCCCGGTGAAGATCGCGCTCTACAACTACCAGGACAGCCCTCAGGAGTTTGCGGTAGAGATGGATTCCGCCGCCTGGTTCGAGAGCGTGGGGGCGCTCAGCGACACGGTGGCGGTCGGGCCGAACGACGTCGGCGGCGCGCAGTTTACCATCCGGCCGCGCTCGCTGGGGGTGCAGCAGATCAAGGTGACGGCGCGCAGCGCTGATTCCGCCGACGCCGTCATCAAAGAGATAATCATTGTGCCGGAGGGCATAGAGCGGGAGACGGCGCAGAACGCCGTCCTCTCCGCCGGCGGCTCGACCACGTTCGGTCCGTCGCTGCCCCCGGCCGTCGTCGAGGGGTCGGCGCGCGCCTACCTCACGCTGACCGCCAGCTATTTGACGCAGACAATCGAGGGGCTCGACCAGCTCTTGCAGATGCCCTACGGCTGCGGCGAGCAGAACATGGTGCTGCTGGCGCCCGACGTGTTCATCGCCCGCTATCTGAAGGAGACCAACCAGCTCAAGCCGGAGATCATGGCGAAGGCGGAGAAACTTATGATCACGGGCTACCAGCGCGAGCTCACATACAGGCGCGACGACGGCAGCTTCTCGGCGTTCGGTGAGAGCGACGAGGTGGGCAGCCTGTGGCTCACCGCCTTCGTGCTGAAGACGTTCTCACAGGCGAAGGGGCTCGTCTTCATCGACGACGCCGTGCTGAGCGAGGCCGTGAACTGGATCACGCAACAGCAGAAAGAGGACGGCTCGTTCGAGAAGGTGGGCTTTGTCCATCACGAGGAGATGCTGGGCGGCGTGGAAGGCAAGACCGCGCTCACCGCCTACGTCGCCATCGCCCTGCTTGAGGCGGGCGAGACCGACAGCTCGGCGAAGGCGGTCCGCTATCTGGAGGGCGAGCTCGAAAGGATCGACGACGCGTACACGATGGCGATCGTCGCCTACGCGCTTGAGCTGGCCGGTAGCGGCAGCAGGGACGCCGCTCACGCGAAGCTGATGGAGATGGCGGAAGAGGACGAGGACGGTCTCCACTGGGGCAGCGAGATCGTCCCGCTGCTGGAGGAGGAAGAGCCGCCCGGGCCCGGCGTCCGGCCGATGCCCGAGCCGTTCCCTCTGCCGGGGCAGAGCACCGCGATAGAGGCCACGGGCTACGCCACCCTCACCCTCACGAAGCGCGGCGACGCCCTGAACGCGGGTCAGGCTGCCCGCTGGCTCGTGAGCCGGAGGAACGCGTACGGCGGCTTCGGGTCGACGCAGGACACGGTCGTTGCCTTGCAGGCGCTGACCGAGCAGGCGATAGGAGCGGCGTCGGACGTCGATCTCAGGGTCAGCGTCAACGCGGGCGGTGAGTCGAAGGAGGTGACCGTAAACTCGGGGAACTTCGACGTTCTCCAGGTCATCGAGGTGCCGCCCGATGCGCAGGTGCAGGTGCGGGCCGAGGGCAAGGGCGAAGTCGTACTGCAACTCGTGACGCGGTTCAACGTCCCGGCCGAAGAGCCGGAGCAGGGCGCGTTCACGATCGAAGTCGACTACGCGACGGAGCAGGTGCAGGCGAACGACGTGATAGACATTCGAGCGAGCGTCGAGTTTCACCCGCCGCTGCCGATGAAAGCGGGGATGGTGGTGGTCGACATCGCGGTTCCTACCGGCTTCGAAGCGCTGGCCGATTCAATCGATTCCGCCGTCACGGCCGAGCCGAAGATAAAGCGCTACGACGTGGCGGGACGGAAGGTCATTTTTTACATCGAGGACATGGAGCCGGGCGACGAGATAGCGTTCGCGTTCCAGGCGAAGGCGTTGTACCCGGTGAAAGCGAAAGGCGTGGCGTCGCAGGTGTACTCGTACTACAAGCCTGAGTGGCGCGCCGAGACCCTGAGCGAGGACGTCACCGTGGCTCCCTGATCGCAATCAAACTCAAAGGACGAGGCGGGATCGAGATGAAAGGCGGTCCCGCCTCTGGCTTCGCGTAGTCCGCGCCCACGTTATCCTTCCCCGAGGCGTTTCTGCGCGTTCGCCAGCGCCTCCCGCGCCTCTGCCACCATCCGCTCGATTAGCTCGCGACAGCTCACCACGTCCCTGATGAGCCCTATCGACTGACCGACGGGAAGCGGGCTTGAGCTGACGTCTCCCGTCTCCCACGCCTTGACCTGCTGCTCCCCCGCGATGAGGGGGACGATCTCCTGCGGGCCGGCGCCCCGCGATTCCGCCGCCAGCACCTTCTCGACCTGCGCGTTCCGCAGCGCCCGCATCTGGAGATTGATCGAGCGGCAGATCATTACCGTGTCGTTCTCCTTGCGGCGCACGAGTTCCGCCTTGATCTCGGGATGCACGAGACACTCCTCGGTGGCGATGAAGCGGGAGGCCATCATCACTCCGTCGGCGCCCAGCGCCATCGCTGCCGCCATCCCCCTGCCGTCGGCGATCCCTCCCGCCGTCACCACCGGAATACTCACCGACTCGACGATGCGCGGCGTAAGCAGCATCGTCGTCACGTCCTCGTGCAGGGGGTGGCCGCCCTCTTCGAAGCCGGCGGCGATCACGCAATCGTAGCCCGCCTCTTCGGCATGGACGGCGTGCTTTACCGCGCCCACCTTGTGGACCAGCCGCACTCCGCTGTCCTTCGCGCGCCGTATCGCATCGGTTCCGAAGTAGCGGTCGAGCGGCGCTCCCGACACGTCGATGGAGTTGACGCCCTCTTCGCAGCAGACGCGAAAGTAGGCCTCGTGCAGGTCTTTCCCCAGCCGCACCGAGGGCAGCAGCGTAAGGTTGACGCAAAAGGGCTTGTCGGTGAGCTCTCGCGTCTCGCGGATGGCCGCGCGGAGCTCATCGCCGGATGCGAAGTTGCCCGCCGTGAGGTTGCCGAGGCCGCCCGCGTTCGAGACAGCGGCACAAAGTTGGGGCTTCGCCAGCCACATCATCGCGCCACAGAGAATGGGGTACTGAATGCCGAAAAGCTCCGTAACTCTCGTCTTCATGGTACGCTCCTTCTTCCATTTCGGCTGCTCGACGCCTTCCGCCGAATCATCGATCGAACGGCGCTTGACCGCAACGCGGCGGCGGAGCGCAGACCCTCGGACCGGCGGACGGATTCGTTTTTTTGTGTACTTATAGCTGGGCCCTCTGCTAACATCCAGATCAATCTCTCCCGCCGTCTCTTATCTGAGCAGACAGACCGGACACCTGGAACGGAGGTTGCGCGATGAAGATCTTCGAGCCGATTGAGATCAGAGGGATGAGGCTCAAGAACAGGATAGCCTTCCCGCCGTATCTTCATCAGCCCGCTGGGCAGGAGGCCAGCGGCGTAACCGACCAGACGGTCGACTGGTTTGAGACGATAGCAAGAGGCGAGGTCGGGCTGGTAATGACGGGGGCCGTCGGGCCGTTTCCCATGGCCCTTTTCCCGCGGCTTTCGCTGGGCTCCGATGACTGCATCCCGGGTTTCGCGAAGCTTGCCGATGCGGTCCACGCGCACGGCGCGAAGCTCGGCGTGCAGATCGCGATGGGCGGGCCGCTCGCGGGAGTCGGATGGTCGCCTTCGCCGTACCCGGACGAGAGGCGCGCGAAGCCGACGGTCTTCGCCCTTATGGGACAGGCCGCGGGAGGGTTCGGCGCGCCCTTGCCGATCAAGGTGCTCACGGTGGAGGAGGCCGAGCTGCTCCAGGACGGCTTTGCCGCCGCCGCCGCCAGGGCCAAGGCCGCGGGCGTTGACTGCGTCCTGCTGCACTGCGCCCACGGGGGAGCGACTTTGCATTGCTCCTCGATCTCGCCTTACTACAACCGGCGGACCGATAAGTACGGCGGGAGCTGGGAGAACCGGCTGGCCTTCGCCACAGAAACGGTACGAAAGATGAGGAAGGCCGTGGGCGACGACTTCCCGATACATGTCAGAATGAACGCCACCGACCTTCTCGGGGAGCTGGGCACGACCGTCGAGGACGCCTGCAAGTACGTGGTTCCTGCCCTCGAAGATGCCGGGGCGGACTGCCTCGATGTCTCACAGGGCTGCATCGTGCGCTCGCCGCAAGGCATCACCATTCCCCCGTACTATCCTCGGGGCGCGTTCATCGAAAACGCCGCCGCCGTAAAGAAGGTGACGAAACTGCCGGTCATCGGGGTCGGCCGGATCATCGATATCGATATGGCAAACCGCTTCATTGAGGAAGGCAAGGCCGACATCATCTACCTCGGGCGGCAACTGATCGCGGACCCCGACACCGTCAAGAAATACCTCGCCGGAAACCCTGAGGACATCCGACATTGCATCGGCTGTCTGCAGGGGTGCGGCCCCTGCGCCGTCAACTACGATCTCCCGCGCAACAACCCCTTGCCGCTTGTCCCCGCCGAGAAGCCGAAGAAGGTGCTCGTTGTCGGCGGCGGCGTGGCCGGTATGGAAGCGGCGAGAATAGCGGCGCTGCGCGGCCATAAGGTGACGCTTATGGAGAAGGACTCCGAGCTCGGCGGCAACGTCGCTGCGCTGGCCATCGACCCGCTGCTGGCCGAGTTCAGAAACGTCGTCGACTATCTGACGACGCAGATGCGCAAGCTGCGGGTAGACGTCCGCGTATGTTGCGAGGCCTGCGCTGAGGTTATCGACGAGCTGCAGCCCGACGTGGTCGTCCTGGCCGCAGGGTCGACGCTGACCGTCCCGCCTGTGGCCAGAGGAAAGCCGGGGGTGATGACCCACGTGGAGGCTTTGAGGAGGAAGAGGGAGATCGGGAAGAAGGTCGTGGTATGGGGCTTCCTGGGTCAGGAGCTGGCCGTCTCTCTGGCTGAAGAAGGCAAGGACGTGGTCCTTATGGGCAGCGGCAGCGAGGAGGCGCTTGTCTCCGGCCGCGGGGGCTACGTCTTACCGCAGTCGTCAAGGCGCGCGTACATCCTGAAGAAGCTGACCGACATCGATTTCGTGCGGCCCACTCCCCAGGACGCCAGGCTCGAGAACGCCAGGGTGCTGTACCAGGCGGAAGTGCAGAGCATCGCCGATGGCGCGATCACGGTGTCGGTTAAGGAGGAGGGCGAGAAGGTCATCCCGTACGACACCCTGATCGTCTCCTTGGGGCGAAAGAGGAACGACTCGCTCTTTTCAGAGCTGCAAGGGAAGGTGCCGGAGGTCTACAAGATCGGGGACTGCGATCACAACGGCAACATCAACCACGCCATCCAGACCGCCAACGAGGTCGCGCGGAAGATATAGGCGGGCCCTGTCGAGGGCGGAGCGGACACGACGTCAGGCTTGGTAGCGGAGGATGGGGCGACCGGCAGTGCGGCGCAGCACCTCGACGAACCCCGCGTCCTTGAACACGGGCGCCAGCCCCATATACGCAAGGTCGCTCGATATCCGGCGCCCCGGGTCGCGCGGGTACGCCTCGACGATGCGCGCCCCCCGGCTCAGCGCGTAGTCGCGCGCGGCGGCGGCGAGCCCCGTCAGCACGCCCTTCCCCCGATGGGCCGGGTCGACGTAGAAGCAAACGATCGACCACACCGGCTTGTCGTCGACGCGCTTGAAGTGGGGCGAGCGGTTCAGCGAGGGGTAGTCCTCGCGCGGGGCGACCGATACCCACCCGACGGGGGTCTCGCCGTCGTACGCAAGCAGCCCCGGCACCGTCCCTGAGTCGACGATTCGCTTCATCGCCCGGCGGTTGCCTTCGCCTCGCTGCCGCGCGAACTCGCGGCGCGTCGTTCGCCACCACATGCACCAGCAGCCGCCGTAGGCGCCGCACTCCCCGAACAACGTCTCGAAGTCTCGCCAGCGTTCGGGCGTCACGGGTCGGAACTGCAGTTCCACAGCCGTCTCCTTTTTCTCGGCGGTACGACGGGCGGACAGCCTGTCGATCCTACATTCTCTCGGGCGTAAGATAGACGATACAGACTTCACAGGCTAGAGAGGCGGCAAATGCGTTCCGACCAGATAAAAAAAGGGTTCGAGCGGGCGCCCCACCGGGGGCTGCTGCGCGCCACCGGCGCCATCCGTGGCGAGGCCGATTTCGATAAGCCGTTCATCGCCGTCGCCAACTCCTACACCGACATCGTGCCCGGCCACGTGCACCTCCAGGAGGTCGGACGCATCGTCAAGGAGGCGGTACGTGAGGCCGGCGGCGTGCCCTTCGAGTTCAACACCATCGCCGTCGACGACGGGATCGTCATGGGGCACTTCGGGATGAAGTACTCACTGCCCAGCCGCGAGCTCGTGGCCGACTGCGTCGAAACGATGGTCGCCGCCCACTGCTTCGACGCCATGGTCTGTATCCCCAACTGCGACAAGATCGTTCCCGGCATGCTGATGGCGGCGATGCGCCTCGACATCCCGACCATCTTCGTCAGCGGCGGCCCGATGCGCGCGGGAGTGCTCCCCGGAGGCCGCCACGCCGACCTGATCAACATCTTCGAAGCGGTCGGCGGGCTCGCCGCGGGCCGCGTCAGCGAGGAGCAGCTCCGCGAGCTGGAGCGGTTCGCCTGCCCCGGCTGCGGCTCCTGCGCCGGAATGTTCACGGCCAACTCCATGAACTGCCTCTCGGAAGCGATTGGCCTGGCGCTTCCCGGAAACGGCACCGTCCTCGCCGATAGCGAGGAGCGCAGTGAGCTTTACCGTCAGGCGGGGAAGCAGATAATGGCCGTGCTGGAGGCCGACCTCAGGCCGTCCCACATCGTCACGCCGGAGGCCATCGACAACGCCTTCGCCCTCGACATGGCGATGGGCGGCTCGACCAACACCGTGCTGCACACGCTCGCGCTCGCCTATGAGGGCGGCATCGATTACTCGCTCCACCGCATCAACGACGTCGCCGCGCGCGTCCCCCACATCTGCAAGGTCGCCCCCGCCTCCACAGTCCACCTGGAGGACGTCGACCGCGCGGGCGGGATCAGCGCCATACTGAACGAGATAAGCCGCAAGCCGGGCGTCCTCGACCTCAGCCAGAAGACGGTGACCCTGCGCACGCTGGGCGAGAACGTGGCCGGGGCGGAGGTGCGCGACCGCGAGGTCATACGCCCGCTCGACGACCCGTACAGCGAGACGGGCGGGCTGGCAGTGCTTTTCGGCAACCTGGCGCCGGAGGGCGCGATCGTCAAGGCGGGCGCCGTCGACCCGTCGATGCGCGTCTTCAGCGGGCCGGCGCGCGTGTTCGACTCCGAGGACGCGGCGAACGAGGCTATCCTGCGCGGCGGCGTGAAGCCGGGAGAGGCGGTCGTCATCCGCTACGAGGGCCCGAGGGGCGGCCCCGGCATGCGGGAGATGCTCGCTCCCACCGCCAACATCGTCGGCAGCGGGCTGGGCGAGAGCGTGGCGCTGATAACGGACGGCCGCTTTTCGGGCGGCAGCCGCGGCGCCTGCATCGGGCACGTCTCGCCGGAAGCGGCGGCGGGCGGGCCGATCGCGGCCCTGCGCGACGGCGACGTCGTGCACATCGATATCCCCAACCACCGCCTCGATGTCGACCTGCCGGATGCCGAGATCGAGAGGCGTCTGGCGGAGGTCAAGCCGCCGCAGCGAGAACTGCCGAGCCGCTGGCTCCGCCGCTACGCCAGTCTGGTGACGAGCGCGAGCACAGGCGCCGTCCTCCGCGAGCCCTGACCGCCGACATGGCCGGCATACCCGCGGACACCGTCTTCGACGGCCACAACGATACCCTGGTCGACATACGGTTCCCCAAGCCCGAAGAGGAGCGCTCGTTCCTCGAACGGAGCGAGCACGGCCACCTCGACCTGCCACGCGCCGTCGAGGGCGGCTTCGGCGGCGGCTTCTTCGCTGTCTGCGTCCCCGCCGACCCGACGTCACGTGACCCTGCCGAATTCGACCTCCTGCTCACCGAAACGGGCTACGAGCTGCCCTTGCCGCCGCCGCTCGACCCGGCGTACGCCCACCAGATGACTGTTTCCGTCATGGCGAGCGCCTTCCGGCTGGAGGCGGAGTCGGGCGGGAAGGTCAAGGTGGCGCGGTCGGCGAGAGAGGTCGCGTCGTGCCTGCGGCGGGGCGTTATCGCCATCGTGCTGCACCTTGAGGGCGCCGACGCGATAGACCCGGAGCTCGAAGCGCTCCACATCTTCTACCAGTCGGGGCTTCGCTCGCTTGGCATCGTCTGGAGCCGCCCGAACGCGTTCGGGACCGGCGTTCCCTTCAAGTTCCCCGGCTCTCCCGATACCGGCCCCGGGCTGAGCGAACGGGGAAAGGAGCTCGTGCGCGAGTGCAACCGGCTCGGCGTTGTGGTCGACCTCGCCCACCTGAACGAGCAGGGCTTCTGGGACGTCGCCGCCCTTTCCGATCAGCCGCTCGTCGTGACCCACGCCGCGGCCCACGCGCTCTGCCCATCGAGCCGCAACCTGACGGACAGGCAGATCGACGCCATCGGAGAGTCGGGAGGGGTGATCGGCGTTGCGTTTCACGTCGGCTTCCTGCGCGCGGACGGCCGGCCGGACGCGGAAACGCCGATTACCGAAATCGTGCGTCACGTCGATTACATCGCCGGTCGCATCGGCGTCGAGCATGTGGCCTTCGGCTCCGACTTCGACGGCGCGGTCATGCCGCTCGAGCTGGGGGACGTGACCGGCCTGCCGAAGTTGATCGAGGCGTTGCGCGCGCGGGGGTACGATGAGGCGGCGCTGCGCAAGGCCACGCACGAGAACTGGCTGCGCCTCCTGAAGCGAACGTGGAAATCGTAGCGGCGGGCCCCCCTTCATCATCCGCACAGGCGAGCGTCTCCACAATGTAGGGGAAGGCTTTAGCCTTCCACGTCCCTGCACTAACATCGGCTTCCCGTATGTGTGATACGCCTGCCGTCGGTGCGAAGAAGTGGAGGGCTGAAGCCCTCCTCTACATCGGGCGGGCAACTGCCGTCGGTTGAATAGGACGGGCATCCCTGCCTGCCCACAGGCGGGTTGCCCGCCACGGGGGCGTCAGCGGCCCCACGAATGAATCGCCCTCTGCCGCGGAAGGAGCAGCATGAGGGCGGCGGCCGCGAACGCCGTCGACGCGCCGAGAAAGAACGGCGCCGGCTTCCCGACCACGTCCCACAACACGCCCGCCAGCACGCTCGCCGCCACCGCCATCAGCCCGATTCCCGTGTGGTACAGTCCGAGGAACGTGCCTCGCTTCTCCTCCGGCGCCAGTTCCGCTACCAGCGCCCGCGCCTGGCCGTCGGTGAATGCCATGTACACGCCGTAGGTCAGGAACAGCGGCCACAAGACGCTCCCCTGTCCGGTCAGCGCAAACCCCAGGTACACCAGCCCGTAGACGAAGAAGCCGCCCGTCACCAGCGTCCGCTTGCCCACCCTGTCGGCGGCGATGCCTGCGGGCAGCGAGAGCAGGCTGTAGCTCGTGTTGTACACGACGTACATGAGTATGACGATTGTCAGGCTCAGACCGAGGTCGTTCGCGCGCAGGATCAGGAACGTGTCGCTGGAATTGCCGAGGGCGAACAGCAGGCTGATGCCCAGGAACATCCAGAACACCGCGCTCGCGCCTGAGAGGTCGATCCGGGGGCCGCCCTTCACCTGCCTTGTCGGCTGCGGCGGCCAGCGACGGTCGCGCACGAAGGCGATCAGCGCCACGCTGGCGATGCCGGGGACCGCGGCCATGAGGAAGACCGGCCGCAGGTTGTCCTCGCCCGCTATCGTCAGAAAGGCGAGGCCGATGAGCGGCCCCAGCACCGCCCCCGCCGTATCGGCGGCGCGGTGGAACCCGAACGCCCGCCCGTACGCCTCCGGCAGTGACGAGTCGGCGATGAGGGCGTCGCGCGGCGAAGTGCGCACCCCCTTCCCAAACCGGTCAATGGCGCGCGCGAACAGCACCTGCGGCCAGTGGAACGCCGTCGCCAGCAGGAGCTTGCCGAGCGCCGACAGTCCGTATCCGGCGGCGACCAGCGGGCGGCGCAGCGCCAGGCGGTCGGAGTACCAGCCCGAGGCCACCTTCATGATGCTCGCCGTGCCCTCGGCGACGCCCTCGATCAGGCCGAGGAAGGCCACGGGCGCGCCAAGCGTCACCGTGAGAAAGATTGGGATGAGCGGGTACAGCATCTCGCTGGCGATATCCGACGCCAGGCTGACCCACCCGAGCACGAATACGTTGCGGCTGACCCCCGGCACGGGGGAAGGCTCCGCCCGGAGTTCGGCGGCCGGCGGCGCGTCGCGCTCTGGCATCTGTCGTAGTTCGGGACTCAACGGAACAGGTCCGTCTCCGGCCCCCGCAGCAACCGGCGGCCGCTGCCCGGCCCCGGCGGCGCCCGGTAGCCGCGGACGATCGCCGCCGGAATGCGTTCGAGCTTGCCCATCACCAGCTCGGCGGCGGAGGCGAGTTCGTCGGCGACGGCGACCTGCGTTACCTTCAGCTCGTAGCCGGAGGGGTCGCGCTCGCCGCCGTAGTCGCGCAGGGGCGCTATTCCCGCGACTCCCAGCGCCACCTGATCGATGCCCTCCCGCCAGGGCCGCCCGAAGCTGTCGCAGATTATGATCGCGACCTCCGCGCCCGAGCGCAGCTTTATCTCCGAGCGCAACGTCTCCGCCGAGCGGTCGCAGTCCTCCGGGAGAAGCGTGACAAGGCCCCGGCCGCCGCTGTTCGAGCTGTCGACGCCGGCGTTGGCGCAGACAAAGCCCTGCTTCGTCTCGACGATGAGCAAGCCGCGGTCCATGCGCACGATGCGGCGGGTCTCCCGCAGCACCACCTCCATGAGGCGGGCGTCCTTGCCCCACTCGCGGGCAAAGCGGCGGGCGAAGTCCGACGGCTCGACCGTCGACAGCTCGACCAGCCGGCCTTCCGCCTTCGAGACGACCTTCTGCGTGACGACGAGCAGGTCGCCGCCCTGGAGCGGCGTCCCCTGGCGCTCCGCCGCCGACACGATCAGTCCCGCCAGGTCGTCGCCCGGTTTCACCTCGGGGATGCCTCTCACCCCGATGATCCTCACCTCGGCGCTGTCCAAAGGCGTGGCTGTCGAATCGTTCACTTGTCGATTCCCGTGAATCTTACGCTGGGATGCGCCCGGTAGCGCCGGCCCAGCACCAGAAGGAGCGCCGTCATATGCTCCAGGTAGCGCGCGTTTCGCAGCGGGCCGCCGTCGAGCGCGCGCACCCCCGGTATCGCTTCGGCAAGCGCTATTGCCGTGTCCCTCGCAACCGCGTCGTCGCTGCAAGCGATGACGTCCGCTTCCACGGGCCGTTCGAGTGCCGCAAGCTGCGTTGCGCTGACGGTCTGGAACGCCGCTGCCACGCCCGCTTCCGGCAGCAGCGTCTGCGCCTGCTCTGCCGCCGAGCCCTCATCGACGCCGAGGACGGCGACGCCCGCCTTCGTCACCGCGAGGGGGACGACGGTCGTGATGACCACCTTGCCCCGCGATTCTTCCCGCAGGGCCTCCAGCGTGGGCCTCTGGCCCTCATAGGGGACGGTAACGACAATAATCTCGCCTTCGCGCGCCGCTGACCGGTTGTCGGCGCCGCGCACGTCGGCATGCGGAAGCGCTGCCCTTACCTTCTGCGCCGCCGCCCGGCCCCGTTCGGCGCTGCGCGAACCGATGATCACGCTTTCGCCCGCCGCCGCGAAGCGCAGCGCCAGGCCGCGGCCCTCGGGCCCCGTCCCTCCAATGATGGCGATAACGCGCTTTCCTCCGGCAACCGGGCTCATTGCGGTGCGGCGAGGGCCTCAACGGGCGAGGGCCTGGACTTTGCAGGAGGGAGTACAATAATACTCAAATCGGTCGCCTTCGGGTGAGAGTCGGTGAGAGAGCGGGCTGTCCCGGCCCCCAGCCGTATGTTATGGCCTGGCGGCTGCGCCGACAAGGCCCCCGCGCCTGGGAAAGCAACAGCGATGGCTGCCCCCGTTCATGTGTCGGTCCGGAATATCGCCAAAGTCTTCAGGAGCGACAGGGGCGAAGTCCTCGCCCTCAATGGGGTCGATCTCGAAGTGGCGCCGGGCGAATTCGTTTCGATAATCGGGCCGAGCGGCTGCGGCAAGACGACGCTCCTTCGCGTGATCGGTGGCCTGCTGGAACCCACGTCCGGCGCTATCGAGATCGCGGGCAGCCCGCCGCGCCTGGCTCAGCGGAACAAGCGGATCGGGTACGTCTTCCAGGAGGCGTCGCTGCTGCCCTGGCGCTCCGTGCGCGACAACGTCCGCCTGCCGCTGGAAGTGGGCGGCGGCGACGGCGCCGCGAGAGGCGAGGTCGTGGAGCGTCTGCTGGAGGTGGTGCGGTTGAGCGAATTCGCGCGCTATCACCCCTGGGAGCTGTCCGGCGGCATGCAGCAGCGGGTGGCGCTGGCCCGCGCCCTCGTCTTCGACCCGCCGCTTCTGTTGATGGACGAGCCGTTCGGCGCCCTCGACGAGATCACCAGGGAGTCGCTGCGCTTCGAGTTGCTGCGCATCTGGCAGGGGACAGGCGACGGCGGGCCGCGAAAGACGGCGCTCTTCGTTACCCACAGCATCCCGGAGGCAGTGCTTCTGTCGGACCGCGTCGTTGTCCTTTCCCCGTCGCCGGGCACTGTGCGGGACGTAGTCGACATTGATCTGCCGCGCCCCCGCCGCGAGGGGATCGAGGAAGACGCGGCGTTCTTGCACTACGCGGGCCGCTTGCGCGCCCTGCTGAAGGAACAAACGGAGCGCTTGAATGAGGCAATCAAGCCCGTCTAGCCTGCTGTCCGCTCTCCTGCCGCCGGCGCTGGCGCTCGCTGTGGCCGTCGCCGCGTGGGAGTCGTGGGTGCGCCTGGACGACGTGCCGGAGTACCTCGTCCCGGCGCCCTCGGCCATCGGCGCCTGCCTCGTGGACGACCCGCTCTTCTTCCTGCGACAGGGCGGCGTCACGCTTATGGGAGCGATGCTCGGCTTTGCGCTGGGCGCGGGCGTGGCCGTGCTGCTCGCCGTTTTCATGGCCCACTCGCGCTTTCTGGAGAAGAGCCTGTTTCCGGTGGCGATCATGGTGAAGGTGACGCCCATCGTCGCGATTGCGCCGCTGCTCGCCATTTGGTTCGGGTTCGGCCTCCTGCCGAAGGTGTTCATCGCCGCGCTCATCGTCTTCTTTCCGGTGATGGTGAACGCAGTCATCGGCTTCCGCTCCGTCAACCCCTGGGCGCTCGATCTGCTACGATCGCTCGCGGCTTCTCCCTGGGAAGTGTTCCTGAAGCTGCGGGTCCCCAGCTCGCTGCCGTACCTCTTCGCCGCGTTTAAGGTGTCGATACCGCTGAGCGTGATCGGCGCCGTCGTGGCGGAGTGGTTCAGCGGGCAGGACGGGCTGGGGCGCGTGATCCAGGTGTCGAACAGCAATCTGGACATGCCGATGGCGTTCGCGGCGATAGTGTCGCTCGCGGCGCTGGGAGTCAGCCTGTACGTGATCACCTCGTTTCTCGAGCGACGGCTGTTGTTCTGGCACGAATCAAGCATTAGCATGTAGGAGCGCATGATGCGGACTATCGCCTTTCTACGGTCTTTCGCCCTGCTGTTTGCGACGTTGCCTCTCCTGTTCCTGTTGGGCTGTGGTGAGGAAGAGACGGAACAAGCGGCGTCCACTTCCTCGACGCCTGCTATCGAAAATGTCACGTTCATGGCCGGGTTCAAGGCGCAGGCGAACCTGCCTTTCGTCGGCGCGTACGTGGCGAAAGAGAAGGGCTTCTTCCGCGAGGAGGGGCTGGAGGTGGAAATACAGCACTCCACCGGCGGCGGGCAGCACGTGCAGCTCCTGCTCAGCGGCGACGTGCAGTTCACGACAGCCGACGCCGCGAACGTGCTCCAGCGCGTCGCCGACCCCGGCATACCGCTGGTCGCCGTCGCCCTCATCGGACAGACGGGACAGCAGGGATGGGTCACGCTGGCCGATTCGGGCCTGGATGACCCGAAGGACTGGGCAGGCAAGACGGTAGGCTACCGCGGTACGGTGCCCCCGGACCTGCTCGCCATCCTCAAGGCGAACGGCATGACCCTTGACGACGTCAACGAGGTGAACGTCGGCTACCAGCCGCCGCAACTGCTGGTGGAAGGCCGCGTAGACGTCTACCCCGTGTTCCTTTCCAACGAGCCGGACATCATCCGCCGCAAGCTGGGGAAAGAGGTGAACGTCTTCCGCGCATCCGACTACGGGATGCCGACGCTCGGCCTCACCTACGTCACGTCGGAAGGCTACATGCGGGAGCACCCGGAGACGGTGGAGCGCTTTCTCCGGGCGGCGCTGCGCGGCATCGAGTGGGCGCGCGACAATCGGGACGAGGCGGTCGACATCGTTCTCAAGTACGCGAGCGGCGAGGAGCGGGAGCACCAGCGCTTCATGCTCGATGCCGAGCTCGAGGCGGCGGACTCGGACGTGACGGCACAGCACGGCATCGGCTGGCAGACGGAGGAGCAGTGGCAGGGCCTCCACGACGCGCTCATCGAATACGGCGCGCTGGCGGAGCCGGTGGACGTGAACGCGGCGTTCTACAATGAGTTCCTGCGTGTCATTTACGAAAGCGGCGGGCCGGGGTCGCCGTAGCGGAAACCCATGAACGCGGCGCAAATCAGAGGGTTGTACGTGATTGTCGACCCCGAGCAGACGCGGGGGCGCGACGCCGTCGAGGTCGCGCGGCAGGCGCTCGAGGGTGGGGCGCGCGTCATCCAGTGGCGCGACAAGACGCGGGAGAAAGGGGTCCAGCTCCCGGAGGTGCGGGCCGTCAGGTCTCTCTGTGAGGAGCACGGCGCGCTGCTTATCGTCAACGACCACTTCGACCTGGCGCTGGCGGCGTCTGCCCACGGTGTGCACCTGGGCCAGAAAGACTTGCCCGCCGCCGAAGTCAAGGGCATGGCGCCGAAAGACTTCCTGATCGGGGTGTCGACGAACAACGTGGAGGAGGCGCGCCGCGCGCAGAAGGACGGCGCTGGCTACGTTGCCGTGGGCAGCGTCTTCCCGACGGCGACGAAAGGGGTGACGCGGCCGGCGAGCCTCGAGCGGCTGGCGGAAGTGAAGGCGGCGGTGCGCGTGCCGGTCGTCGCCATCGGCGGCATAAACGAGGGCAACATCGCGCGCGTCGCCGAAGCCGGGGCCGACGCCGCGGCGGTCATAAGCGCGGTTTGCGAGGCGGAAGACGTTAAGGCGGCGGCGCAGTGGCTGAAAGTGCTCTTCGAAGCGGCGGCGGGGAAGGGCGTCAGAGAAAGCGGGAGGGGCTGAAAGGAGCGAGCGCCTCGTTCGAGGAGCCGTCGAGAATCGAGCGCGCGATGAGCCGTCCGGTTATCGGCGAGAGGAGGACGCCGTTGCGGTAGTGGCCGGTCGCGACGGTGAGTCCCTCCCGGTCCGGCACCGGCCCGAGAATCGGCAGGCCATCGCCGGATCCTGGCCTGAAGCCCGCCCACGCGTCCGCCGGGCAGATGCTGCCCAGCACGGGCGCCAGCGCCGCCGACATTCTCTTGATGTCCGCCAGCCCCTTCCGCGTTGTCTTCTTGCGAAATCCCACCTTTTCGGTGGTAGCGCCGGCGAAAAGTAGGCCGTTCGCTTTCGGCACTAAATAGCACTCTTCTCCCCAAATGATGTAGCGGGGCATCGAGCGGGAAGCAGGGAGCGCCATCATCTGCCCACGGACGGGGAAGACGGGCAGCGAGCAGCCGAAAGCGGAGGCGAGCCTTCCGCTCCAGGCGCCGGCGGCCAACACCACATGACCTGCGCTAAACCTCCCACCCGTGGTGCGGACGCCGGTTATGTGCCCTCTGTCGATTTCGGCTGCGGTGAACCGAGTCTCTCTCCTGAGGACTGCGCCACGCCTCTCCGCCGCCAGCGCAAATGCCCGCACCAGACGGTCGGCGTTCACCTGGCACTCTTCGGGCGAATAGAGGGCTCCCACCGCGGCGGGGGAGACCGCCGGCTCCAGCGTCCTCAGTTCGTCGCGCTCCAGCCAGTGCAGCTCGAGGGGCAGATCGAGGCGCGCCAGCTCTCGCAGGCTCTCGGCCTCGGCGTCGCTAAGAGGAACGCGCAGAATGCCCGACTTCAGGTACTCGATGTCGACCCCGCTCTCTTCGCGGAGCCGCGGCGCCAGTTCCTCGAACATGCGCAGGCTCGCGATGCCGAGGTCGCGAAAGGGGCTGCCCTCGCTCGCCTCCGCCATCGGAGCGAGCATCCCCGCTGCGGCGCAGGAGGCCTCGCCGCCGATATCACCCTTTTCGAGGACGGTGACGCGCGCGCCCTCGCAGGCGAGATAGTAGGCGATGGAACAGCCGATTACGCCCCCGCCGATGACAACCACGTCTGGTGATGCGCTCCCGTTCACCGCTATCCTCCGCCGACCATGCGCACGATCTCCAGCGAGTCGCCGTCCCGCAGCCGCAGGTCGTCGTAGCTGTCACGCGGCACCACCTCGCCGTTATGCGCGACGGCGACCGCGCGAATGTCTATCTCCAGGTCGCGCAGAAAGCTCGCGAGGTCCGTCTCAGCCGCCAGCTCACGCGGCCTTCCGTTGACGGTGAGCGTAATCATTTCACGCAGTTGCCTTCGTCTCTCCCATCCGCTTCAACCAGGCCTCGTTTGTCGCCGCCACAAGCGCTTCTGCGGCCGCCTTCGGGTCTTCCGCGCGGCAAATTGCGGAGATGACGGCGATCCCGCTCGCCCCCGCCTCGATGACCTGGGCGGCGTTCTCAGAGGTAATGCCGCCGACGGCGAGCACGGGGATCGATACCGAGGTGGCGACCTCCCGCAGCGCCTTTATCCCCACCGGCTTGGCGTCCGGCTTCGACGAAGTGGGGAATATGGGGCCGAACTGCACGAGGTCGGCGCCATCCCGTTCCGCCTGCTGCGCCGCATCGAGGTCGTGGACGGAGCGGCCCACGAGGGCGTGCCGCCCCAGGATCCAGCGCGCCATGGAAGTGGGGAGCCCGCTCTCGGGCAGATGGACGCCGTCGGCGCCGCAGGCCTGCGCTACGTCGCAGCGGTCGTTCAGCAGCAGGAGGGCCTTGCCCCGTGTAAGCCGCCGCATGGTCATGCCGAGAAGGAAGAGCTCCCCTGCCGGCAGGTCTTTCTCGCGGAGCTGGACGACGTTCGCTCCGCCGTCGATTGCCGCCTGCAGGACGGGCTCGAGTTCCCCATTAGGGCACTGGTGGCGGTCGCTGATGAAGCAGAGGGTGGGAAGCCGCAGGCGTCCCATGCGGCTGGGGACAAAGCTCGTCATGCTGGGCCTCCTGTTGACATGGTCGGACGTTGGGGTATTCCTTCTATGGGACTGCTGGCGGAAGCGTAGCGTCGCTTCTGCATGCGGCCGGCAAGAAAAGCCTGGCGGCCCGCCTCCACTGCTTTCCGGACGGCGTCGGCCATGAGCGCGGGGTCGCCTGCCTCGGCGAGGGCGGTGTTCATGAGCACGGCGTCCGCACCCATCTCCATCGCCAGCGCCGCGTCGGAAGGGGCGCCGAGGCCGGCGTCGACGACTACCGGCACGTTTGCCTGCTCGATGATGATCTGTATCTCTTCCTGTGTGAGGATCCCCTGGCCTGAGCCGATGGCGGAGCCCAGGGGCATGACCGTGGCGCAACCGATTTCCTCCAGCTTCCTCGCGAGCACGGGGTCGGCGTGAATGTACGGCAGGACGACGAAGCCTTCGCTGATGAGCTGCTTCGCCGCCTCCAGCGTGCCGACGGGATCGGGGAGCAGGTACTTGGGGTCGGGCACGACCTCCACCTTGACCCAGTCCGAGCCGGTGACTTGCCGGCCGAGACGGGCGGTGAACAGGGCTTCTTCTACCGTGCGGCAGCCGGCGGTGTTGGGAAGTATCGTGTATTTCTTCCAGTCGATCTGGTCAAGCAGCGTCTCCTTCTGCGGGTTATCGAGGTCGAGCCTGCGGATCGCAACCGTTACGATCTCGGCGCCGGACGCATCGAGCGCCGCGACCATCTCCTCTGCCGTGCGGTATTTCCCCGTTCCTACAAGCAGCCGCGAGCGGAACTTCTTGCCTGCGATCTCCAGATAGTCGTCCATGTGTCGCCTCCACGGCCGCCTTCGCGGCCCCTAAAGCTGCGCTGTTCGCCGGTAATCGGCGCAAACGTTTGCGATGTTGGGCCAGACGTTGTACTCCGTGAGCTCGCCGAAGGGCACCCACCGGTGCTGCACCACTTCCTCGTTGGGGGTGAAGTCGTCGCCGAGGAGACGCACGGCGTAGTGCAACAGGAGGAAGCGCGAGTCCTCGGGGCCGTCCCATCGCAGCTCCGGCCGGAGCGGCCCGATGACCTCGCTCTCCACGCCCAACTCCTCGCGGATCTCGCGCGCGACCGTTTCCTCGGGCGTTTCCCCCTCCTCGATGAAACCTGAGGGCAGTCCCCAGCGGCCCCAGCGGTCTTCCAGCAGGAGGACGCAGTCATCCCGCACGATAACGGCCGCCGCCGCCAGGATCGCCTGGTGCTTGGGGTAGATGAAGGTCATGGCCGCCGGCCTCCCTCTTGCCGCTCCGCCTGCGCGCCGCTTACGCTCTTCTTTTCGAGATTCCTGATCTTGCCAGCGAGGACCCGTTTTCTTGTCAAGGCGTGTCCACTCCGGCCGATCTGTATTTCAGCAAACGGAAGAGCCCTTTAGATGGTTTGTAGACCTTGTCAGGAAACCTCCCGGCAAGTTTCCAAACGCATCCGTTGACCGTCTTCGGATGAAAGCTGGGATCAGATGCCTGGATGCTTGCAAGCAGTTCTGACCAGCGCAGCCCCTCCGGATGCTGTTCAAGCAACTCAAGCGCTCTTGCGTTTATACGTTCTGTCACTCTGGAGGACCGCATACGGGCGACCTTCCTGACTAATCACTCCTCACCCCTTCTTCCTGCCGGTTCCTGGCTGCCATTTCTTTAGTAATGCGCATCGGACAGAACTTTGGGCCGCACATGGAACAGAACTCCGCCTTCTTGAAGTAGTCGTCGGGCAGCGTTTCGTCGTGCATGCGGCGCGCCGTCTCGGGGTCGAGGGCGAGAGCGAACTGCCGCTCCCAGTTGAAGGCGAAGCGCGCGCGCGACATCTCGTCGTCGCGGCTGCGGGCGCCCCTGTGGCCGCGGGCGACATCGGCGGCGTGGGCCGCCAGCTTGTAGGTGACGACCCCTACGCGCACGTCCTCCAGGTCGGGCAGCCCCAGGTGTTCCTTCGGCGTGACGTAGCAGAGGTAGCTGGCGCCGTGGTAACCGGCGACGGTGGCGCCGATCGCCGACGTGATGTGGTCGTAGCCGGGGGCGACGTCGGTGACGAGCGGCCCCAGCACGTAGAACGGCGCCTCGTGGCAGATCTCCTGCTGGGCCTTCACGTTCATTTCTATCTGATTGAGCGGGATGTGCCCCGGCCCCTCGATAATGACCTGCACATCTCTTGCCCACGCCCTTTCCGTCAGCTCGCCCAGCGTACGCAGCTCGGCGAACTGCGCCTCGTCGCTGGCGTCGGCCAGACAGCCGGGGCGGAGACCATCGCCGAGGCTCAGCGTGACGTCGTACTTGCGGGCGATCTCGCACAGATCGTCGAAGCGCTCGTACAGCGGGTTCTGGCGCTCGTGGCGCTGCATCCACAACGCGAGCAGTCCGCCGCCGCGGCTAACGATGCCGGTCACCCGCTTCTGCGCGAGGGGCAGGTGCTCCCGCAAGAGGCCGCAGTGCACGGTCATGAAATCGACCCCCTGCTTCGCCTGGTGCTCGATCATCCCCAGCAGGTCTTCCGTTGTCATGTCCTCCATGCGGTCAAGCTCGGCGGCCACCTGATAAATGGGCACGGTGCCGACGGGGATCGTGCTCTCTTTGATGATTGCCTGCCGGATGGCGTCGATATCGCCGCCGGAACTGAGGTCCATCACCGTGTCGGCGCCGAAGTTAATCGATACCCTCAGCTTGCAGAGCTCCGTGTCGATATCGGAGGAGACGGCTGAGTTGCCGATGTTGGCGTTTATCTTGATGCTGGCGGCCGCGCCGATGCCGATAGGGTCGAGGCTGACGTGGTTAACGTTGGCGGGGATGACGAGGCGTCCGCGCGCCACCTCCTGCCGGACGAGCTCCGGCTCCAGCCTCTCTTTCTCGGCAACGGCTTTCATCTGCTCCGTCACGACGCCCTGCCGGGCGTAATGCATCTGCGTCTTCGCGCCGTCTCTACTCCGTCTTCCCTGGGACATCTCGGCCTCCCGGGGTCTTCCCCTCAAGTTCCGCTATCCTGCCAGTAGCGAAAGAACTGGTGGACGGGGCCGCTGCCCTTTCCCACCGCATACGACTGTTGAAGCGCCTTCGTCACGAAAGCCTTCGCCGTTACCACCGCCTGCCGCACGTCGAGCCCCTTCGCCAGCGACGCGGCGATGGCGGCGGCGAAGGTGCAACCGCTGCCGTGCGTGTTCGCCGTGTCGACGCGGGGCGCCGCCAGCTCATGGTACTCACTGCCGTCAAAGAGGAGGTCGACGGCCGGTCCTTCCAGATGGCCGCCGGTGACGACGACGTTCTTCGCGCCCATCGCCGCGATCTTTGCCGCCGCCGCCCGCATCCCCTTGAAGTCGCGCACCTCCTCGCCGGTCAGCGCCGCCGCCTCCGCGAGGTTGGGCGTGACGACGAGGGCGAGCGGCAGGAGCGTGTCCCGCAGCGTCACCAGCGCCTCCTTCGAAAGCAACGGCTCCCCGCTGCCCGCGCGGATGACCGGGTCGACAACCAAGTTTGCGAGCGAGCGCTCGCGGACCCTGTCGGCCACGATCTCGACGATGCCCGCGCTCGGAAGCATTCCCGTCTTCACGGCGTCGGCGCCGATATCGTCCATCACCGCGTCGATCTGCGCCGCGACCAGGTCGGGCGCCATCGCCTGGACGCGGTGAACGCCGAGCGTGCTCTGCGCCGTGATCGCCGTCACCGCCGACGTCCCGTAGACGCCCATGGCCGCGAACGTCTTCAGGTCGGCCTGAATGCCCGCTCCGCCGCTGGAGTCGGAGCCTGCAATCGTCATTACGGTGCGCATCGGCCGCGGGCAAAAGAAAACGCTACGGGCACCTCGCCGAGACTACGGCCGGTACAGGTAGCGTGATTCGACATTCCGCCCTCCCTACGCTGGCATTATCCAGATCAGGTTCAAACGGTCGGCGGCGTTACGGCCGCCCTCTCAGCCGGGCGCATCCTTCCACGGAAGGAATCCCCCAGCTCCCGAGCGCTATTCGGTTCTGCTGTCATCATACAACGCCTCGGCCACGATGACAACGGCCCCGGGTGCGCGTCTCCTTGACGGCGCTCGCGGCCCGCTCCTACAATTCAACCCATCGCGGAGTTCGATATGCCGTCCCCTGACAAAGAAGAGCTGAAGCAGCGCGCCATCGAGGCGGTGGAGGCGGAGCGCGACCACCTCGTCGAGCTGAGCCTGCGCATCCACGGGAACCCGGAGGTCGGTTTCCAGGAAGAGAAGGCGTCGCAGTGGCTGTGCGAATACTTGGAACGGTACGGCTTCCAGGTAGAGCGGGCGTTCTGCGGCCTCGACACCGCGTTCCGGGCTGTGGCAGGCGAAGGCGAGCCGCGCGTCGCCTTCCTCGCCGAGTACGATGCCCTCCCCGGCCTGGGCCACGCCTGCGGCCATAACATCATCGCCGCCAGCTCGACGGGGGCCGCCGTCGCACTGGCCCGGCTGCTCCCGGAGACAGGCGGGAGCGTCGTCGTCATCGGCACTCCGGCGGAGGAGATCCATGGCGGGAAGGCGATAATGGCCGAACGCGGCGCCTTCGATGGGCTCGATGCCGTCATGCTCTTTCACCCCGGGTCGCGCAACGCCGTATTCACGGGCGCCCTCGCCTGCGCCACCCTCTACGTCGAGTACTTCGGCAAAGAGGCGCACGCCGCCACGCGGCCGGAGACGGGGGTCAACGCCCTCGATGCCGTCATCATCGCCTACAACGCCATCAGCGCCCTCCGCCAGCACATACGCGACACCGCCCGCATCCACGGCATCATCACCGACGGCGGCCGCGTCCCGAACGTCGTTCCTGGGCACGCTGCCGCCACCTTCCTGGTTCGCGCCTTCGACGAGACGTACCTGGAGGAGCTGAAGGAGAAAGTGATCGCCTGCTTTCGCGCGGGAGCGGAGGCGACAGGCGCGCGTCTCGAGTACCACTGGGCGGACGTGCAGTACGCGCCGCTGCGCCTGAACCGGCCGCTGGCGGAGGCGTGCAAGGAGAACCTGCTCCGCCTCGGCCGCAAGGTCGGCGACGCCGCCACGCTGCGGGGGCTGGGCAGCACGGACATGGGCAACGTGAGCCTCGTTGCGCCCACCATTCACCCCTCCATCGCCATCGCGCCCCGCGGCGTTGTGATCCACACACCCGATTTCGCCCGTCTCGCCGCGTCCGAGGAGGGGCACCGCGGCCTCATCGATGCCGCGAAGGCGCTGGCGATGACGGCGATAGATGTTCAGACGGACGCCGCGCTCCGCGAGCGGATACGCGAGCACTTCCTGGCTTCTCCAGCATGACGAATTCCGATCCCTTCGACGTCATCGCCGACTACTACGACCTCGACCTCGACGGCTTCCTGGGGGATCTCGATCTGTACGAGAACTTCGCCCGCCGCGCCGACGCCCCCGTCCTCGAGCTGGGCGTGGGGACAGGGCGGCTGGCGCTCCCGCTGGCACAGGCGGGCTTCCAGGTCGTTGGGATCGACTCCTCGGAGGCGATGCTGGCGATCGCGCGGCGCAAGGCGGAAGAGCAGCGGACCGCGGGGCTGCGTCTCGTTAAGGCGGACATGGCCGGCTTCTCGCTCGATGAGAAATTCGGGCTGGCGTTCTGCGCCCTCGGTGGCTTCCTGCACCTCCCCGGGCAGCGGGAGCAAATCGAGACCCTGCGCCGTGTCCGCGAGCATCTGCTGCCTGACGGCGTGGCCGTCATCGACATTCCGGTTCTTGAAGCGCAGGAGTGGGAGCCGGGCGCGCGGGCGCTGGTGCTAGAATGGACGAGGCGGCGCCCCGACGGCGTGCTGGTCAGCAAGTACGTCAGCGTGGAGGCTGATCCCGCAAAGCAGACGCAGCATGTCACGCAAATCTACGAGGAATGGGGCGAAGCCGGCTCGCTGCGCCGCCGCATCGCAACGTTCGAGATGCGCTATCCGCAGCGGTTCGAGATGGAACTGATTTTGAAGGAGGCGGGCCTCGAGCAGATTTCCCTCTACGGTTCGTACGACCTCGACCCGTTCGATTCGCGGAGTCAGAGGATGGTGTTTGTCGCCATGGCCGGGCAGAAAAGGAGGCGGCGTTGATAGCGCTTGACGCCGTGGGCGGCGACCGCGCGCCGGGAGAGGCCGTCGCCGGCGCCGTCGAGGCGGCGAGACAGCTCAGGATTCCGATCGCCCTCGTCGGGCCGCGCAACGTGGTCGAGAACGAGCTGGCGCGCCACGCGGACGCGCCGCGGCTGGAGATCGTCGAGGCCGGCCAGATCATCGCCATGGACGAGCCGCCGACGCAGGCGGTGCGGCAGAAGCGCGACGCCTCCATAAACGTCGCCATGAGGATGCTCAAGAGCGGCGAGGCGGACGCGGTCGTCTCCGCCGGGAATACGGGGGCGCTTGTCGCCTCCGCGCTGCTGAACCTCGGCCGTCTTCCCGGCATCCACCGCCCGGCGATCGGCGCGCTCCTGCCTTCGACCGAGCACGGCGTGCTGCTCCTCGACGCCGGCGCCAACGCCGAATGCAAGCCGTCGTACCTGGTGCAGTTCGCCTACATGGGTTCGGCGTACATGGAGAGGATGTTCGGGATTAGCCGGCCGCGCGTCGGACTGCTCAACATCGGCGAAGAAGACAACAAAGGAAACGACCTGGCGCAGGACGTCTACCCGAAACTAAAGAAAGCGAACCTCAACTTCGTGGGCAACGTCGAGGGGAAGGACATCGCGCGCAACATGGTGGACGTCGTCGTCACCGACGGGTTCACGGGCAACGTGGCGGTGAAGAT
Source organism: Dehalococcoidia bacterium (assembly GCA_030018455.1). NCBI lineage: Bacteria > Bacillati > Chloroflexota > Dehalococcoidia > Dehalococcoidia bacterium. Next base: position 63,308 of record JASEFU010000003.1, on the reverse strand, counting down.
GAGCGAGGCGTCGGTGGAGTTCGTGCTGTCGCAGTTGAAGCGGGTCCTGGGCGAAGGGTTCCGGAACCGCCTGGCGGCGCTGGCGCTCAGCGACTCCCTTCGCGGCGTCATCCGGCGGCTCGACTACTCGGAATACGGCGGTGTTCCGCTGCTGGGGGTGAACGGCATCGTGATCGCCGCCCACGGCCGCAGCGACGCCAAAGCCTTCAAGAACGCCCTGCGGATCGCCAGGGAGGCCGTGGGCGCGGGCATACTCGAAGCGCTGTCGACGATCCCCAGGAAGTGAGCGGTACGGTCAGGGTTCTCCCAGCGGCGAGGAAGCGCCGGGCAGGAGTCCGAAACGCGTCCACGTCTTGAGCGTCTCTTTCAGTTCGCGCAGTCGAGCCGGGTCCGCCGCCGCCAAGTCCTGGAACAGGCAGTCTTCGATGTGGCTCTCCATCAGCAGGACGCCGACCTGATCGATGCTGCTGCGCGCTGCCATGAGCTGCGTCAGCACCTCTTCGCACTCGCGCCCATCCTGTAGCATCTTCTGTATGCCGCGGATCTGCCCCTCGATGCGCCGCAACCGCAGAATGGCCTTGTCTTTTCGCTCTTCCGCCGTCTCATCCATTTGCGTTGACATACCCCCTGGGGGTATGTTAGCATAAACAGCGTCGGAAGTGAACCCTGTAAAGACCAAGGAGAGTGGGATGGCAGCCGTCAAAGAAGTGAGCGACTCGACGTTCGAGCGCGATGTCCTGAAATCCAATTTGCCGGTGATGGTCGACTTCTGGGCCCCATGGTGCGGGCCCTGCCGCATGGTGTCGCCTATCGTTGAAGAGCTTGCGGGCGACTACTCCGGCAAGGTAAGCTTCGTGAAGCTCAATACTGACGACAACCCCGTGACCGCTTCGCGTTACGGGATCCGGAGCATACCTACGCTGATGATATTCAAGAACGGTAGCGTCGTCGGCCAGGTGATCGGGTTCAGGCCTAAGTCAGACCTCAAGCGGCAGCTAGACGCCGTACTGGCATCTTAAGTCTTGCGTGAGCCCACGGGCGGAGGATTCGCTGCCGGCCCGGCAGCGAATCCTTGCTGACGGGCGGGGATGCGGCACAAGTGGCAAGGGAATGCGACGTCGTGATCATCGGCGGGGGGCCGGCCGGGCTCGCGGCAGGGATATACGCCGCCCGCGCGAGGCGCTGCGCTTTCCTCATCGAGAAAGAGATTCCGGGAGGCCAGATTGCCCTCGCTGCCACGGTCGAGAATTACCCCGGCTTCCCCGACGGCGTCAACGGCTTTGACCTCTCTCAGGCGATGAAGGCGCAGGGCGAGAAGTACGGGCTGAGCGTCGTGTTCGCGGAGGTGACCGAAATCACAAGCAGCGGCCGGCTTCACGTGGTGCACACGAGCGATGGAGACTACATAACGAAAGCTGTTATACTTACAAGCGGCGCCGCGTATCGGAGGCTTGGCGTGCCTGGTGAGGAGCGGCTCACAGGGCGTGGCGTCTCCTACTGCGCTACCTGCGATGCGGCCTTCTTCAAAGACCAGGAGGTCGCGGTCGTGGGCGGCGGCGATTCGGCAATCGACGAAGGGCTTACGGTCAGTCGGTACGCATCGAAGGTCTACGTGATTCATCGCCGCAATCAGCTCCGCGCCACGCCGATCCTCCAGGAGCGCGCCTTCGCCGAGCCGAAGATGCAGTTCATCTGGGACACCGTGGTCACGGAAATAACAGGCGATGAACAGGTGACGGGGGTGCGGCTGCGCAACGTGAAAACAGGCGCTGAATCGGAGTTGAGCGTGGCGGGCGTGTTCGTATTCATCGGGCAGCAGCCGAGCACCGATTACCTGGGCGGACGGCTCAGGCTCGACGAGGGTGGGCGCGTTTTCGTGAACGAGTGGATGGAGACGGAGATTCCCGGCATCTTTGCCGCCGGAGACGTCCGCCGGAACGCCGCGCGCCAGATCGTGAGCGCCGCCGGCGACGGCGCGACGGCCGCCATCCGGGCGGACCAGTACATAAGCGAGAACTTCAGCGAGTAGCGTCGCGAACGCGGGGGTGGATGGGTCCCGGTGGGCCCTGCGGTCTTCAAAACCGTTGCGGGGCAGTTACGCTGTCCTGGGTGGGTTCGACTCCTACCCACTCCCGCCAGAAATCCGCCGGCGAAGGCGCAGGGCAGTCGCCGTTCCATTCCAGCCCGTCTGACGTCAAAGGTGGTAAGGCGCCTCAGGAGGGACAATGCAAAAGGGGGACTTCGCCCGATTCAAGGATGAGCGGTTCTTAAGCCTTGAGACGTTTCGCAAGAGCGGCGTCGGTGTGAAGACCCCTGTCTGGTTTGCCCAGGAAGGCGATGCCCTGTACGTCTGGACCGTCGGCGACTCGGGGAAAGTCAAACGGATCCGCAACAACCCGCGCGTCAACATCGCGCCCTGCAAGCGGTTTGGGAAGGTTACAGGCGAATGGGTGCCGGCGCAGGCTTCGGTGGATGCTTCGGATGCCGCAGTACGGCACGTTGAGGCCCTGTTGCGCCGAAAGCTGGGTCTTGAGTTCGCGGTGTTCCGCCTGGTTGACCGGCTGAGGGACCGAAGAAGGAAATCGCGCCGCGTTTGTGTCAAGGTGTCGTTGTCGAGCGCGGAGGAGCCGGCGTCGAAGTGACGGCCTCCCGCACTCGGAGCGGCCCCCGGCCCAGTCCTGCCACGCTTTAGACCGCAATGATCCACCTGTTTTACGGCGGCGATGAGTTCTCCCTGCACGAGGAGTTGGCGGCGCTCAAGTCGCGCCTCGATAGCGATGGCATGCTCGCCGATAACACCTCGCGCCTCGACGGGCGCACCCTCCAGCCGCAGGAGCTGCTCGCTCACTGCAACACCGTGCCTTTCCTCGGCGCCCACCGTCTGGTGATCGTCGAGGGTCTGCTCGATCGATTCGAAACGGGACGGGGAAGCGGCAGGCGGCGTGGGGGAAAGGGCTCGCGGGAGGAGATGGTGGCCTGGAAGAACGCCGCTAGCGCACTGGAAGCGATGCCGCCGACCACCGTCCTCGTCTTCATCGACGGGAAGATATCCGCCTCCAACCCGTTGCTCCGGCTGCTCGCCCCCCTCGCGGAGACGCGCGAGTTCCAACCGCTCCGCCAGAGGGACGTGCCCGGCTGGCTTGCTCGGCGCGCGCGTGACATGGACGTGCGCATCTCCAGCGGGGCGATAGCGCTCCTCGCCGAGCTCGTTGGGAACGATCTGCGAGTCCTGACGCAGGAGCTGACGAAGCTCCAGCTTTACGCGACCGGCAGGGAGATCGTCGAGGATGACGTGCGCCTGCTCGTAAGCTCGGCGCGGGAGGCCAACGTGCTCGCGATGGTGGACGCCGTGATCGAGGGCCGCAGCGGGCACGCCGCACGACTGCTCGAACAACTACGGAACGAGGGGGCAGCGCCCACTTACCTTCTCAGCATGATCGTCCGCCAGTACCGTCACCTCATCATGGCCAAGGAGCTCACGCTGGCCCACCTGTCGCCGGCGGAAGTCGGGCGCCGCCTCAACATCAACTCCGATTTCGCCCTTCGCAAGGTGCTGGAGCAGGCGAACCGCTACAACATGGGACAGCTCGAGAGGGCGTACCACTGCCTCTTGAAAGCGGACGGCGCGATAAAGCGCGGCGTCTACCCGGGAGAGGGCGAGGCGGCGCTCGATGTCCTCCTGAGCGAGCTGGCGCAGGTGTCGCGTCCGCCGGCGCCCCCGCAGCGGGTCGCCCCAAGGCGCTGACTCCGCTCTCCGTCAGTCTTCCGAATAGACGGGGTTAAAGCAGGCGACCCTGTGCCCCGGAGATATCTCCTCCAGGGGCGGCGCCGGCTGTGTGCGGCAGGCGGTCGTCGCTTTGGGGCAGCGGGGGACGAAGGCGCATTCGTCCGGCAGCTCAGTGAGCTGGGGCGGCGCGCCCCGTATGGGGATGAGCGGCTTCCTGATCTGGTCGACGCGGGGCAGGCTCTGGAGGAGCGCCCACGAATAGGGGTGCCGCGGGTTGCCGAACACCTGCTCCGCCGTCCCTTCTTCGACGATGCGCCCCGCATACATCACCGCCACGTCGTCCGCCATCTGGGCGACGACCCCCAGGTCGTGCGTGATGAGCAGAAGCGACATTCCCTGGCGCCGCAGACGGTTCAACTGCTCCAGTATCCCCGCCTGCACGGTCACATCGAGGGCGGACGTGGGCTCGTCGGCGATAAGGATCGTGGGCCGCAGCACGGTGGCGATCGCGATCATCACCCGCTGGCACATGCCGCCTGACAGGTGGAACGGGTACATGCGGATGAGGCGCTCGGCGTTCGGCAGGCCGGATTCCCGCAGCGCCTGCAGCGCCCGCTGCCGCGCCTCCTTCTTCGATAGAGACGTGTGGCCGGTGATGATCTCCTCCACTTGGACGCCGATGGGGAGGACGGGGTTCAGCCCGCTGACCGGGTCCTGGAAGATCATACCGATACGGCTGCCGCGCAGTTCCCGTAGTTGCTCGCCGCCCATCTTCACGATGTCGCTTCCCTCGAACAGGATGCGCCCGGAGACTATTCGGCCGGGGTGAGGGATGAGATTGAGCACCGACAGGCCGAGAGTTGTCTTGCCGCACCCGCTCTCGCCGACGACGGCGAGGGTGCTCTCGCGGCGCAGGCTCAGGCTGACGCCGTCGACCGCCTTCGCGGTGCCGTCGCTGGCGTAGTAGTAGGTGCGCAGGTCTTCGATAGCGAGGATCGCGTCCGCCATATGAGGACAGTGTCCGAGAGGATGGCGGGGACGGTCAAGTGCGGCGGAACGCGACGCCTTTGTCTTCGCAGACGGAGATGGGTCGCTAGAAGCCGCGTCCCAACCGGTACAGGACCTTCCCCTGCACCTCCACGTTCTCCGGCTCGGTGAAGATTGGCTCCATTGCCTCGTTGGCCGGTTGAAGGCGGATGCGCTCCCCCTCGTGGTACAGCTTCTTCAGCGTCGTTTCCTGCTCGCGCTTCAGCCACACTGCGACCATGTCCCCGTCGTCGGCGCTGCTCGTCTGCTCCATGACGATGACGTCGCCGTCGCTGACGAGCGCGTCGATCATGGAGTTGCCTTTGACCGTGAGCGCGTACACCCGCTCCTTCCCCCGGAGCACGCTCTCGTCCACTTCGACGGTGTCCGAGTAGTCCGCTGTCTCCTCGGGCACGGGGATCGGCCGGCCGGCTGCGATCTGCCCTACGATGGGGACGGGCACAAAGCGGGGCCGCCGCCCGGAGCCGTCGAGAAGTTCTATGGCGCGGGATATCTCCTTGTCGCGGCGTATGTACCCCATCCGCTCCAGGGCCTTGAGGTTGTAGTCCACCACAGAAGTGCTGCTTATGCCGCAGGCTATTTGAATGTCGCGAATGCTGGGCGGATAGTCTCGTTCCCTTATGAACCGGCGTATGAATTCGAGTATTTTTCGCTGCTTGACCGAGAGTTCCTTCAAATGACGCCCCCTTTCAGCCTGGCTGCGAATACATGTTCTGTCCTAGGACGTTACCACCGGCAGAACAGATTTGTCAATATCTGCCCGCCCATCAGATTCGGTTTGTTGCCATTTCTTCAGAGGGGCGACTAGAATGGTCTCAGGACGGCTTGGGGAGGAGCGATTGACGCAGGCAGAAGGTGGCCCCGGAGAAGGGCGCAGGAGGGCGTTGGCGGTGGCCGCTCACCCCGATGACACCGAGTTCGGGTGCGCCGGCACCGCCGCTGCCTGGACGCGACAAGGCTGGGACTTCTACTACCTCATCTGCACGAACGGGAACAAGGGCAGCAGCGACCCGAACATGACCCCCGATAGGCTGGCGGCGATACGGCAGGAGGAGCAGCGGGCGGCGGCCCGTGTTCTGGGCGTGAAAGACGTCTTCTTCCTGAACTACGAGGACGGCGAACTCACTTACAACCGACAGCTCCTCGGCGATGTGGTGCGTTATATTCGACAGATCCGGCCTCACGCCGTCTTCACCCACGACCCGGAATCGATAATCATCCGCGACAGCTTCATCAATCACTCCGACCACCGCTGCGCCGGCCTCGTAGCCGTCGACGCCGTCTATCCTGCGGCCCGCGACCGCTGGAACTTCCCCGAACACATGGAGCAGGGACTCGAGCCGCACAAAGTGAGCGAGCTGTACATCTGGGCGTTCGACAAGGCCAACTTCAGCGTTGACATAACAGAAGTCATGGAGTTAAAGCTTCAGGCGCTCGCGCAGCACAAGAGCCAGTTCGGGGACGACCCCAACTTCATGCGTTACATCCGCGAGCGCTGGCGCAACGAGGAAGGGCGCCACCTGGAGCAGTTCCGCCGCATCGTCCTGATGCGCTGACGGAAGAATCCGGCGCGTTCTCGGCTTAGCTGCCCTCTCCCAGGATCTGCCTCACGACCTTCCGCACGTCGCCGATGCTGAAAGGCTTCGGCAGGCAGGGGTTATCGATGCGCTGGAGGAAGGTGCGGGTCTCGGCGCTGACCGTGTCGCCGGTGATGAAGACGGTATTCTTCGCCAGCTCCGAGTCCATCTCTTTCACGTGGCGGTAGAGCGCCTGGCCGCTCATGCCGGGCATCTTGATATCTGTGATGAGGAGATCGTAGGCGTACTTCGCCAGCAGCGCCGCCGCTTCGTCGCCGTTGCGCGCCCTGTCGACTCGGTGCCCGTCGCCAGTCAGCACGTCCGTCAGCAGCGTCAGGATGCTCTCCTCGTCGTCGACCACGAGAATACGCCTGCTGACCTCGACGGGCGCCGCGTGCGGGGTCTCCGGCTCCGGAGCGGGCAACTCCGGCCCGCTCACAATGGGCAGCTCGACGGTGAAAGCGGCGCCCTTTCCCGGCCTGCTCTCCACCCGTATGCGGCCGCCGTGCTCATCAATTATCCCGTAAGATATCGTGAGACCCAGCCCTGTCCCCTGTCCCCCTTCCTTCGTGGTGAAGAAGGGGTCGAAGACGCGGCGCACGTTCTCGGGCGGTATGCCCACGCCGTCGTCGGCAAACGTCAGCCGCACAAAGCCTTTGTCGGCTCGCGAGCGCACGCGCAGCTTTCCCTTGCCGCGCGCGCTCAGCATGGAGTGCTCCGCATTGGTGATGATGTTGAAGAAGACTTGCTGGATCTGGTCGGGGTCGGCCATGGTGCGCGGAAGGCGCGGGTCGAGGTCCAGCTCGAGGTCGATGTTCTTCACCCGCAGGTCGTAGCTGCGCAGCTCGAGCACGCGTTCGAGCAGGGCGTTCAGGTCCACGAGCCCCTTTTGCGCTTTTCGGCGCCGGGCGAAGGCGAGCAGGTTCTCCACTATCTTCGCCGCCCGCTGCGCCTCGCCGTAGATGGTCTCGACGTCGCGCCGCGTCTGGGCGTCGAGGTCCCGAGCCAGCAGCAACTGGGCGAAGCCGGTGACGCCCGTGAGGGGGTTGTTCAGCTCGTGCGCCACGCCCGAGACGAGCTGGCCGACGCTGGCCATCTTCTCCGATTGGAGGAGGCGCTCCTGCATGAGGTGCTCTTCGGTGACGTCGCGCAGGACCAGCAGGATGCCGCCCTCGCCGCCCGCTTCGTCGAGGAGCGTAGCCCTCACCGAGAGGCGCCGCTGGCTGTCCTCGCCGATCACGAACTCCTGCTCGACGGCGTCCCCTCCCTGTTCCAGCGCCTGCTGTGCGAGGGCTGCCAGGGGCGTCTGCTCGAGGCTCGTGGCGCCTCGGCCCCAATAGGCGTCCAGCAGCTTCTTCGCCGCCTTGTTGAGGAGCAACGGGCGCATGTCCCTGCCAAGGACGATCACGCCGTCTTCCAGCCCGTCGACGAGCGACTGCGACCGCTCCTTCTCATCCGCTCGGGCCTCGTCGCGGCTTTCGAGGAGGGACGATGCCTGGTGGGCGGCGGCGTAGACGAGAGTACTTTTCTCGCCTTCGAAAGCGTTCTCCCCGGCCGCGATCACCCGCACCAGGCCCATCACCCTTCCCTTTACGATGAGCGGCGCGTCCAACGATGACAGGGCGGGGCCTTTCCACGCCGGGCCTGTGGGCGTCTTGTCCCTGGCTAGCGGGACGATTTGCAGCGGCCCTCTCGCGCACCCCGCATGAGAGTCGCCCGAGAACCGGCGAACGCTATCGACGAGGTCGTCGGCCAGGGCCTCGGCAAACCCCTGGTCTACGGCGCCTGTCGTGAAAAGGAGGGGGTAGTCCTGCTTCTCGAAGCAGAGGACGGCCGCAACAGCGTCGAAGCCGACCAGCGGCCGCAGCGGCTCGAACAGGAGCCGCAGCGCTTCACGCTCGCTTCTCAGGATGTCCGGGGCCGCCGTCACGTCGGCGCCTCCATGCCGTTCTCCGCCGGAAGGCCTCAGCTAATGTAGCACAAGAGTGGACCCCCAGCAATTCGAGATCTCCCTTAAGAACGTGTTCGAGGAGGGACTGGTCATCTCCCTCGAGAAGCATCAATAGAGACTGCGATGCGCCTGTCCCGCGTCCGCGTGGAGAAAAACGAGCGGCGCGACTGCCCAACACGGTTCTCATCAGTGGCGGCGGCGCCCCACTTCAGCGCTTGCGGCCGTCCTATTAAGTGCATTCCCTCATATCACCGGAAGCGCTCGGTCGCCGATACTGGTAGACGTAAAAGGAAAGCCTGTGGCGGGGTGATCCAGATTCACTTAGACTTGGAGGTGCCATTTGCCTTCCCAAGCCGACGCCACAGCGGCCAGCATCGGCAGTTCTCCCCCTGACGACCAGGAAACCGCTCTCTCCCAGCTTGTACGTGATTACATGCCGTTGGTGCGCCACGTGGTCAACCGGATCCTCATCGGGGCGAGCAGCTCGTCCATCCTTCAGTACGAGGATATGGTGAGCTGCGGTGTGCAGGGGCTGATAGAGGCCTACCATTCGTTTGACGCGAACAAGGGGGCGAAGTTCTCGACCTACGCCCTGCCGCGCATCCGCGGCTCCATCCTCGATGCGCTGCGGGCCGCGCATCCGCTGCCGCGCTCTCTACAGAAGTTCGCCTCCGACATCGAGGCGGCGACAAGCGCTCTCCATAACGAGCTGGGCAGGGGCCCAAGCAAGGCGGAGATCGCCGAACGGCTCGGCGTGCCTCTGCCCCAGTTCCTGAACTCCCTTAGACACTGCAACGTCAGGATCGTGTCGCTCGACAATCTGGCGGACGTAGCGGTAAACGGCAACAGCGAAAGGCTCTGCGAAATGGCGGACGAGGACCCGAGCATCGACCCGAATCGGGTGGTGGAACGCTCGATGGTGAAGACAAAGCTTCAGGAAGCGGTGAGCAACCTCCCGGAACGGGAGAGAGTCATCGTGCAGCTCTATTACATCGAGTCGAAATCGCTGAAGAGCATCGGGCAGGCGCTGGGCATATCGGAATCGAGGGCGTCGCAGCTTCGTCAGCGGGCGCTGCGCCGGCTGCGGGCGGCGTTGATGGAAGACATGCCGGAAGCGGCGTAGCGGTGTCCGTTCGAGTGCGGGAAACCTCCATTGGATGCGCTGTCCGCCTCTTTTTGGGGATCCTCCCGCAGCGCGTCGCATCCGGCGCGCACAGGATGAAGCCATGACGAACGGTGGTCAGCCGAAGTTGAGAGTGGCCCTTGCCGGCGCCGGCAGCGGCTGCCTCGCTTACGCGCGCGCGCTGGCGGCAGTCGAGGGCGTCAGCATCAGCGTCGCCGCGGCCCAGCCGACGCTCGGCGTCGAGCTGGCAAAGGCGGTCCCCGGGCTGCGGATCGAACGCGACGCCGCCGTGCTGAGCATGGGCGCTGAGAACGACGCCATCGTCTTCGCAGACCCGCCGCGCGAGCCGTTCTCCGTGATACGGAAGGCGCTTCTTCATGATAAGCACGTGCTGGCATGCGGCGTCGCGCCTTTCGTCTCCAGCGAGCAGATGCGGGAGCTGGCGCGAGTGGCGGCAAGGCGCTCGCTCGTGCTTATGCTTGCCGAAGAGCGTCTCTTCCATCCCGCCCTGACGTTCCTGCGGCGGATGCTCTCGGAAAAGAGCGGATTCTGGCGCTTTCGCTATCTGCGCGCCCTCGTTGCTCCCGGGGCTGCCGGCCAGGCGTTCACGGCCGCCCTTACGCTGGAAGAGATGGCGCTCGTGGCTCGACTGGTCGAATCGCATCCCGAGAGCGTGAACGCCAGCGCCTGCTACGGACAGAGCGCTATCGAGCCCGTTGCCCTGTTTGTCACGATGCGCTACCCCGAGGGGAGGCTGGTATCGCTGCAGGTGAGCGCGCTCGAGGTGCAGGAGACGAGGCAGTGGGCGCTTGTTACGGATTCGAAGACGGTCCTGGTGGACGAACGCGACCCGCGGGGACCGCTAAAGATAATCTCCGCCGGCTCCGACTCTGCCGCCGGAAGCCTCCTTCACCTTAACCCGCCCGTTCCTTTGGGGGACTGGTCGTCGGAAAGTACCGTTACGCCTCCCGTAGTGGCGGTGGACGCCAGACTTGAGCAATGCAGGCAGTTCGTTTCTGCGGTGGAGAGGAGCGACGCCGGGCAGGGCAACGCCGCCTTCTGGGCGGAGGTGATATCGACGTGGGAAAGCGCGCAGGAGTCGGTCGCTCTGGCAGGAGCAGCGGTGGAAGTACGGGCGCAGGCCGGAAGCGCAGCCGTGTCCGGCAGGCCAAAGCTGAGAATAATCCGCGGCAGGGGAACCGGCGCGGTTGTGAAGGGCGAAAGGCCGAGCCTGACTCTCGTCACACGCTAGTCGACCGTGCGGTCTCGCATCTGGAAGTCTAGCCGTTCGCCGCCCTCTGAGGCGCTCTCCTGTTGTTCCCACCGTTGTCCTGGCAGAGCTCTTCCCTGAGGATGACGATTTCTTCGGCGGCGGCGATCCCCAGCTTCACGCGGTCGCGCTCAATGCCGAGGACCCTCACCACGATGTTCCCCTGGATTACTATCCCCTGGTCGACCTTACGGGTCAGAATAAGCATCTTCTCATCCTGAGCAGGCGATTGTGTCCGTCTCGCCCGCCGCCGGCTTCTTGGAGTGTGCGGCGAGAACCTTTCTGCCTGCACCGACATTATCGGCATCGGCGCGGGAAAGATCAGAGGGAATTGCCCTTAAAGAAGAAGGGCGAAAACAGGCCCGTCGAAGGGGTGCGGCGCTGCGGGGGGTGCCGCGACTACAGACTGAATTCGTCGGGGAAAGCGGAGAGGGTAACGGGGAAGCGACGCAGCACTTCCTGGGCGGCTTCCGGCGCGCCCACGCTGATGCAATCGCAGTATGTGGCGTAGATGGAGCGGTCGAGCAGCCGGATACCTTCGATGTTGAGCTGCCCCTCGTGGTCTCTGCGCAACTGAAGCAGGCGCCTCAGCCGGCGCAGGAATATGCCCTGCAGCTCAATGCTTGTCTTGTCCGTTTCCAGGGGAGTCGGCATCCATCTTCCTCCGTCGCCGGGTTCACTGCCGTGGGCGCTCATCTTCGTCGCAGACTCTTCTCAAACAGCCTTTCGAGGTTCCTCCGACGCGAGGTCCGGCGCGGCCTCGAGGTTAACGATGCCTTTCCGGATGGCGTACCGGATGAGGTCGGTGCGGTTTTGCGCGTGGAGCTTGCTCATAATGTGCGCCTTGTGCGCTTCAACTGTCTTCACGCTGATAAACAGCTCGTCGGCGATGCGCTGGTTGGAGTATCCCTCGGCGATGAGTTGCAGGACTTCGCGCTCCCTGCTCGTGAGAAGCTCGAAACCCGCCTTGCCGTCCCCTTTCTGCGCCTGCCACAGAAGCTCGCTTATGGCAACGTTGTCCGATATGGCGGAGCTGAAGTAGGTGTTGCCGCGGTGCACGGCCTGGATGCCCAGCAGCAATTCCGTCACGTCGGACTTCTTGACCACGTACCCGGAGGCTCCTGCCCTGAGCGCCCCCATGATCTGGTCGTCCTCCATGTACCCGGTCAGCATCAACACCTTGGTCTTGGGCACCCGCCGTCGGATCTGGCGGGTCGCTTCCAGGCCGTTAAGGCCCTGCATGACCATGTCCATTAGCACTACGTCCGGCTGCAGCTTTTCCACCGCCTCGACCGCTTCGCGGCCGTTGCTAACGTCGCCGATGACCTCTACTTCGTGGTGTGCGTCGAGCAGCAGCCGCAGCGCCTGGCGCAGGACGGCGTGGTCGTCGACTATGAGGACCCGAATTCGCGCGCCCGGGCGCCGCCAGTTCGACGCGTCGGTGCGGCCTACCTTCCCTGCGCCTGGACCTTTTGCTGTTGAGCCTTCCATCCGAGCACTCCTTGCCTCAGTCGCTGCTGCTGCCTACGTGTCTTCCCTGCCAACGGCCGCAAAATCTATCACAAGCCGCCCCTACTGACAAGTGCGGCCTTCAAGGGGGTCATCCATCAGTTGTTGGTAACGCCAGTGCTGTATGGGCTCACCCCCGGCCGTCAGCTCGCGGTAATCGTCGAAGCGCTCCACCAGTTCGAGCCGGTCGGAGTAGCGTCTCGTGGCGTGGCAGCGCCGGCAGACGGCCTCAATCGACCCGTTCCGGGGCTCGCTCAAGAGCCAGTGGTGCTGACATTGGCTAACTGCCGTTTGTGCCATCGGTCGCTCCTTCGCCGATGTGTGCTGGCTCTAACAGAAGCTGGCGGCAGCATTCTACCCTTGTTCAGGAAGTCTGCTCTATCAGCGAAAACCCTTACGCGGAAGTCAAGTCGCCCTTATTTCTCCTGGTTCGAGAAGGCGATCGGGGACAGGAGGAGCGGTCGCAGGGGCCCCTGGTCGAGGAAGCCGCAGGGAAGGTGTGATCAGAGGGGCTTATCAGCCTGTACAGTTGCCGTTGTGTTCGCCGTTGCCGTGAGGCGGCCGGATGACGTGGCGCTTGTAGGCGTCGTAGACGTTTGGCAGGGCGGTGCAAAGCGCCTTCTGCGGGAGCCCGATGTACCGATGGGGCAGCTGCTCTATAACCCGTGGAAGCTCGTCGTCGAGTCTCCTATTGCGTAGCAGGTCGCGCAGGACGCGTCCTGCCCTGGTGGGTAGGCCGTTTACGATGACGCCGAGGACCCGGTGGTCATCTTCGCCAATCTCTATTTCGACGGCGACAACTCCCGCCGAGCCGACGGGCGAAAGGGCTTGAGGCAGGCGGGCGTAACCGAAGAATATGAGAGTTAGGCCTTCATGTTCGAGAAAACTCGCTCTTTCCTCACTGCCGGTTTCCGGCATCGAGGTCCCTCCAATGTCACTCCGTTTTCGGGGTATTCTTCCGGATGCGGCTGACTGGAGCGAGCGTATGGCAGGGAGAGACAGCGAGACTGTGAAACGAAGCTAAAGATGAGGCAAGATCCATTAAGGAGTCATATACAGCGGTCCGCCGCCTTACGTTTTGGACGCGGAGAGGGCGTCAGGAAGCGGTGAAGCGAGGTGCGAAGACTATAGCCGCAGCTTTCCGTGCGAGGGCTGGCGCCGGCGCTGCCGTACGCGGCCGGTTTCGTCTTCTTCCAGAAGCTCGATTGCAGGCGGCGATACGGCTTCGTGCACGTAGCCGCAGGAGAGGCAACTGCTATAGGTACCGTACCAGTCTCTCTCAGCGATCATGGAACCCCGGCAACGGGGACAGACTCTGGGCAGCGTCGTCTCCATCATCTCTCCTTCGGCACAGAAATCTACCAGAACCTCCTGCTGGCCAAATCCCTTCGCTGCCTCTCGGGGTTAGCTATCGGGTTAGGGTTGGGCGCCCTACTCACTGGCGTGAGATTCACCCCTGCGGAAATCGGATCCCCCGTTCACTAGGCACGGGCCTGTGCGATACGTACCAGCTGGACAAGTTGAACCCTGTCGTTAGTATAATCTTTCTCTATTTCCGATGTCAAATCTAGCCTAACTTGCAGAAGAACCGGCGGAGTCGGCAGCGATAGCGGCTCAAGAGGCCGTCTTTGCGCAAAATGCGATGGCAGCCATCGATGCCCTTGCGCGCGGCGCTCGCGACCGCTCGATGCTCTCAGAAGACGGCCGCCGTCGCGCCGCCGTCGACCTGGATCGTCGCCCCCGTGATGTGACGCGCCGGCTCCGACGCCAGGAACACGACGAGGGCCGCCACGTCCTCCGGCGCTCCCATGTGCCCGACGGGGATTTGCGCGTTCTCCTGCGCCAGTATTTCCTCGTAGCTCTTCCCCTGCGCCGCCGCCCGCGAACGCATAAGCGACTCCATCCGGCCCGTCAGCGTCGGTCCCGGACAGACGTTGTTCACGAGGATGTTCTCCGGCCCCAGTTCGCGGGACAGCGTCTTCGCCAGTCCGACTACCGCGAGGCGCACCGAATTCGAGAGGATCAGGCCGTCCAGCGGCTGCTTCACAGCGTAAGAGGTGAGGTTGATGATCCGTCCGCCCCCCTGGCGCCGTAGATAAGGTAGCGCTTCGCGGATTGTGCGCACGGCGCTCAGGAAGTTCGTCTCGATGGCCGCCTGCCACGCCTCTTCCGAATGCTGCTCGAAGCTGCCGAACGGCGGCCCGCCGGCGTTGTTCACCACGATATCGAGCCGTCCGAAGCGCTCCACCGTCTGCGCCACCAGACGGCGGACGTCGTCGTGCTTCGCCATGTCGCAGACAACCGGAAGCGCTTCCGTGCCCGTCGCATCGATGATCTCGACGGCCGCTTGTCGCAACGCTTCCTCGCCGCGGGCCGCGATGGCGACCCGGCACCCCTCCTTCGCGAGCCCCATCGCGATCGCCTTGCCTATGCCGCGGCTGCCGCCGCCGACGATTGCGACCTTTCCCGCAAGTCCAAGCTCCATGTCGCCTCCCTTCTTCGGAAAAGTCCGAAATGTACAACGCGCGGCGCTTAGTCCAGCCGCCGCCGCAACGTCAGAGCGCTGAGCACGACAAAGAACAGCGCGAATGCCAGCAGGACGGCCAGGTTCGTCAACAGCTCCCTGCTCGCCAGGTCCTGTCCCTCCAGCATCACGCCGCGCAGGGCGTCGTTCGAGTACGTGAGGGGCAGCGCGTGCGCAATCCCCTGCAGCCAGTCCGGCATGCTTTGGATCTCCCAGATGACGCCGCTCAGCAGCGCCTGCGGCACGATCACCAGGGGGATGAACTGGATCGCCTGCAATTCGTTGCGAGCGAACGTCGAAAGGAAGATGCCCAGGTTGACGGCTGCCACTGTCAGCGTGATGACGAGGAGGAAGACGAGTCCGAGGTTCCCACGATAATCGATATCGAGGACGAACAGCGCCACCAGCAGGATAATGACCGATTGGAGCACGGCGAGAACGCCGAAGCCCAGCATGTAGCCGACCACAAGCTCGCTGCGGCGCGTGGGAGTCACCATCAGGCGCTCGAGGGTGCCGCCCGTGCGCTCGCGGAGGAAGCTCACGGCAGTGAGGAGGAAGACGAAGAAGAAGGCGAAGAAGCCGATCAGCGGCGGCGCCTGGAAGTCCACCGTATCGAACTCGGGCCCGCCGAACACGTAGCGCACATCGACCTCCGGAACGGACGCGTCCCCCCCGGCGGGTGGCGCCGGCTGCACCGACTCGAGCAGAGAAGCGAAGGCGGCGCTCTGCGAGACGAGCCTGCGGACCGCCATGCTCTTCTGCGGGTTGGCGCCTTCGAGGACGAGCCGGACCTCCTGGCGCCCATCTTCCGTCTGCCCGACGAGCGCCGCCCCGTCGAAGTCACCGTCCTCCACCGCTTCGACCGCCTCTGCTTCCCCCTGAAAGACGCGCACGTCCCAGTCCGCCTGCGCCGCCGCTCTCTCGACCAGTGCAGAAAGCGTCGACCGTCCGCCGTCCTCAACTAACGCTAGGGAAACGGTGGTCTCAGTGCTGCGCAGCAGGTACCCGACCAGCGACAGCACGACCGCCGGCACGATGACGATGAGCGCCAGCGTGCGGGGGTCGCGCCGGAACTGGCGCACGATGCGGACGGCGATCGCCAGCGTGCGGCGTCTATCCATGCGGCTCACCCGCGTAGGTCAGGAACGCTTCCTCCAGCGTCGCCGCGCCCGTTGCGCGCTGGAGCTCGTCCGGCGTCCCCTGCGCCAGCAGCCGCCCGTCGCGCATCAGTAGGAGGCGGTGGCAGCGCGCCGCCTCGTCCATGACGTGGCTGGTGACGATAACGGTGGCCCCCTCGGCGTTCAGCTTGTAGAAGTGGTCCCAGAAGACGGCGCGCAAACGGGGGTCGGCGCCCACCGTCGGCTCGTCCAGGAGGAGCAGTCGCGGCCGGTGGACGAGGGCGCAGGCGAGGGAAACGCGCCGCTGCATCCCGCCGCTGAGCTCGTGTACGGGGCTGCCCGCCCTGTCCGAGAGCTCCATCAGGGCGAGCGCATCGTCCACCTCGCGGCCGCCGGCGAGGCCGTACAGCCGGGCGAAGAAGGCGACGTTCTCGCGGGCGGAGAGCTCGGCGTAGAGGGCGAGGTACTGCGGCATGTAGCCGATCCGGCTGAGCAGCCCCTCTGAAGGGAGACGTTCTCCCCAGACCGCTATCCGGCCCGCCGACGGCTTGAGTATGCCGAGGATGAGGCGTATTAGCGTTGTCTTGCCGCAGCCGCTGGGGCCGAGGAGGCCGTAAGTGAGGCCGGGCTCGATGCTGAAGGTAACGTCTTTGACCGCCTCGACACGGCCAAAGCTCTTGCTGATTCCCTCCGCAACGACAGCGCTTTCCACCGGCAGCGGCGGCCTCAACCGCCCGGTTCCAGAAGAGACTGCACCCGCTCCCAGATTAGATCGGCGACCGCCTCGACGGGAAGCGCGGCGTCAACGATCAGCCACCGTCGCGGCTCCTTCGCCGCAAGGTCCGCGAAGCCCCGGCGCACGCGCTCGTGGAAGGCGCGACTCTGCCCGCCCACATGGTCCTGCTCCTCCCTCTCGCCCTTGCGGCCGAGGGCGGTCTCGACGCGAAGGTCGAGGAAGACCGAGAGGTGGGGCTTCAGGCCGCCCGTTGCCAGCCTGTCGGCTGCCTCCAGCGCCTCGATGTCGAGGCCGCGGCCGTAGCCCTGATAGGCAAGGGTGGAGTCGCTGTAGCGGTCGCAGACGACGATTTCGCCGCGCTCGAGGGCGGGCCGGATGACGTCGCGGACGAGCTGGGCGCGGGACGCCTCGAATAAGAGCGCCTCCGTCTGGGGAGCGAGCGAGGAAGGGGAATGGCCTTCGCCCTCCTTCCGGGCTGCGCTGAGAAGGACGCCGCGTATTTCCTCGCCGACGGGCGTGCCCCCCGGGTCGCGCGTAAGCACGACCTTCCGTCCCGCGGCTTCGAGCCGTCGTTGCAGGAGTGTCGCCTGAGTGGTCTTTCCTGCGCCGTCGCCCCCTTCGATGGTGATGAAGACGCCCGACCCTTGCTCAGGAGGCTTTGTGCTCGGCACCTTCTGTCCTGTCTTCGTCTTCCGGCGATGCGCTCCCCCGGAAGATGCGGACGCGCCGCAGGGGTTCGCGGCCCAGGCTTCGCGAGGAGAGGCTGTACTTCTGCGCTAGCTGGTGCTGGAGGCGGCGGATGTAGGCGTTCTGCGGGGAAAGCTCCACTTCGCCGTCTCCCGTCATGACCGTTGATATCGCCTTCTCCGCCTCCTGAAGGGCGGCGGACACGGGATCGAACCGGCCGTGGTCGCCCTGCATGGCGATAAGGCTTTGCTCCATCTGCGAAATCGTGTTGCTCCGCAGGACGTAGATCGGCAGCCCCCTGGCCTCCGCTTCCCGGAGGACCTGCGGCTTGCGCCGGTAGAAGCTTCGCAGCGTCATCACCACATCGGCGTCGTCGAGGTGGTCGCTGACGAGAGCCGGCGAGGCCGTCTGCCGTATCGCCTGCTCCAGCCGTTTTCGTGAGATGCCGAAGGGGTAAATCGTGCGGGAGATGGCGGCGGGGCTTGCCCTCGTTTCGGCGGCAGGCGGCCCGAACGTTTCGAGACTCGACTTCTCGCGCGCCAGGTCGGCGGGGCTGAGCCGGCGCACCCGCCCTTCCTCATCGAGTTCCCGCACTTCCGCTTCCACCTGGTACCCGCGCAGAATGGCGTCGACCGTCTCGGCGACGTTGGGGTGGACCGCCACCCTGTCAAACGTCTGGATCTCGACCACGACGTTGAACGTGGGCGGCGCCTTCCGCTCGAGGATCGACTTCTGGGTGCGCCGCCGCCGCGCCTCCTCGTCGCTCAGGGTAACGGACTGGATGCCGCCGATAAGGTCGGAGAGCGTGGGGTTCATCATCAGGTTTTCCAGCGTGTTGCCGTGGGCCGTCGCCACGAGCTGGACGCCGCGCTCGGCGATCGTGCGGGCGGCCAGCGCCTCGAGCTCCGTGCCGATCTCGTCGATGACGATGACCTCCGGCATGTGGTTCTCGACCGCCTCGATCATGACGGCGTGCTGCATGAGGGGGCTCTTCACCTGCATCCGGCGGGCGGTGCCGATTGCAGGGTGCGGGATGTCGCCGTCGCCCGCGATCTCATTCGACGTGTCGACAATGACGACGCGCTTATTCATGTCGTCGGCGAGCACGCGGGCCACCTCGCGGAGCATCGTCGTCTTGCCGACGCCGGGCCGCCCCAGAAGGAGCGTGCTCTTGCCGGTGCGGATGATGTCCTCGATCACCTTGATCGTGCCGAAGACCGCCCGTCCGACGCGGCACGTTAGTCCCACGATGCGCCCCTGCCGGTTGCGGATGGCGGAGATGCGGTGCAGTGTCCGCTCGATACCCGCCCGGTTGTCCTCGCCGAACTCGCCGATCCGGTGCACCACGTACTGGATATCCTCTTCCGTCACCTCGTCGTCGCTGAGGACGATCTCTTTCTTTGGATACCTGGCCTCGGGCAGCCGCCCCAGGTCGAGGACGACCTCCAGCAGGTCGTGATTGTCCTGTTGCTCCTTGAGCGGGTCGAGTATGCGGGGCGGTATGCAGCGCATGAATTCATCGAGGTCGTCTGTTATTCGTTTGATGGCGGTGGCTTCCATAGCGCTCGCCCCCTAACCCCAGATGGCCGGCGCAAGTTGGGCCGCCTTCACGGGAACGGCGGTCCTCTTTATGAGCAGCGAGTACTCTTGCCCCAGGTGGAAGCCGCGTCGCAGCAGACTGCGGGCGATGCCCTCGGCGTACTTCGGCAGGAGGGCGAGCAGGAGACCGCTGCCTTCGAGCTGCGAGAGAAGCTCGTCGAGGATGGCTTCCTGGCTGGCGCGCTCATGAGGGTGTAGCGTCAGGTCGAAGCGGGCGGTGTCGCCGCTGGTGGCCGCGCGCGCCCGGGCGATGATGCGTCCGTCCCGCTCCGCTACGCTCTCCGATATCCGGCTTTCCAGCCATTTTCGTTCCTGGTTCGCCTTCCACTCGCCGAAGGTCATCCCCTCGGCTGCCCGCACCAGCTCGGGGACGCACAGATTGTAGAGCTGGAAGAGCGCAAACTCATCCGCCCGTGTCTTCTTGCGAAGGACAGGGCCGGCGGGCCTTCGCTCTCGACGGCTGATTCTGGGCGAGCGGCAGGCGTAGAGTCTCTCCGTGAGGTAAGGTGTGAAACCCGCCCGCGCCGCTACAGGCAGGAGCGGGCTGTCTTTGCAGAGCCGGAGGAAAACTCGTTCAGCTCCTTTTCGAGCGACATGCTGCGCCATTTCTTCGAGCAGCGACATTATGGTCTCCCGCTGCCCGTTGGATGCGTCGACGAGGCAGTCTATCTCCCAGGCGGTCCGATAGCCGCGCCTGTGCGCCGACAACAGCCCCTTCACCGCTGCGCCCTCGATGCCTACGAGGGTATGCCGGCCGGTGGCGAATGAGAACCACTGCTCGACAGCCTTTTCGATGGGGCGGCTCTCCACCTCTCTCTTGCCCACCTGCTCGCAGCCTCGCGCCTCGTTGGGGCAGGCGCTACTGTCGAGGGAGGCGAGGGCCACGAGGTCGGTGGGGCGGATGGCGCGGATGACTGTCATGTCGCGTTCCGGCTAGCCTCGCTTTCCCGGCTTGCTGGCGGAGTCGACCATCCGAAGGAAGTACTGATGAAACCGCATATCATCGGTCAGTTCGGGGTGGAAGGCGGTGGCCAGCAGGTTCGCCTCTTGCGCGGCGACGATGCTGCCGCCGTCGATTTCGGCCAGCGCTTTCACGCCTGCCCCGATCTTCCTGAATACGGGCGCCCTGATGAAGACGCCGCGGAACGGGGGGTCGCCGAGCGCGGCGATCCGCAGTTCGGCTTCGAAGCTGTCCACCTGCCGGCCGAACGCGTTCCGCTCCACCACCGCGTCCATGGCGGCGAGCGTCGGGTAAGGGATGCTTCCGTTGTTTTGCGCGAGCATAATCATGCCGGCGCAGGTGCCCCAGACGGGGATCCCTTCCTCGATCATTGCCTTGATCGGTGGAGTCAGCGCGTAGTCGTTCATCAGGCGGGCGATGGTAGTGCTCTCGCCGCCGGGAATGACGAGACCGCGCAGGCCTTCGAGGTCTCGCGGCAGGCGCACCTCAACCGCTTGAGCGCCGAGGCAGGAAAGGGCCCTTACGTGTTCAATAAACGCACCCTGCAGGGCCAGCACGCCGATTCGGGTCTCACCCATCTGCAGTTCTACCAGCCTCGGATGGCGAGAAGGGCCTCCTGGGGGATCTCCTTTATGTCCAGACCCGGCATCGCCTCGCCGAGCCCGCGCGATACCTCCGCGATGATCTTGGGGTCGTTGTAGTGGGTCACCGCCTTGACGATTGCCCGCGCCCGCTTTTCGGGGTCCGTCGACTTGAATATACCCGAGCCGACGAAGACGCCGTCGGCGCCGAGCAGCATCATCAGGGCCGCGTCCGCGGGGGTGGCGACGCCGCCGGCAGCGAAGTTCACGACGGGCAGTACACCGGTCTCGTGTATCTCCTTCACCAGCTCGTACGGCGCTTGCAGAGTCTTCGCCTCCGCCATCAGCTCATCTTCGGGCAGGGCCTTGATGCGGCGGATGCCGTCCATCACCGCCCGCATGTGCCGTACTGCCTCCACGATGTTTCCGGTACCCGCTTCGCCCTTCGTGCGGATCATCGCCGCCCCTTCGCCGATGCGTCTCAACGCTTCGCCGAGGTCGCGGCAGCCGCAAACGAAGGGGACCTTGAACGCGTGCTTGTTCACGTGGTGGGCCTCGTCGGCCGGCGTGAGCACTTCCGACTCATCGATGTAGTCGACTCCCAGCGCCTCCAGCACCTGCGCTTCCGCAAAATGCCCGATGCGGCATTTCGCCATCACGGGGATGGTAACGGCGTCCATTATCTTGAGGATGACGTCGGGGTCGGCCATGCGGGCCACGCCGCCGGCGGCGCGGATGTCAGCGGGTACCCTCTCCAGCGCCATGACGGCGCAGGCTCCCGCCTCCTCGGCGATCTTCGCGTGCTCGGGCGTGACGACGTCCATGATGACGCCGCCCTTGAGCATCTGCGCCAGGCCCTTCTTGACGACCCACGTGCCCTTCTCCGCCTCCATCGAATGGCGTCCTCCCTATTCCTAGCCTGACCTAATTCTACGATCAGCGGAAGCAGGCACGCAAGGGCGTTAAATCGCTTACGCTGCTGTCCTTTCCCCCGCGTTCTGGTTGACACCCTGGTGGCGGCGGCCTACGATCATATTCTAGAGAATCGCCAAACGGGGGGACGGGAACGGAACAAAATGCGGGGATTCCGGCAATTTCTGGCCTACGCCTCTTTATTCATCGGGGCCGTTGTGCTTGTGTTCTCCCTGCTGCAGCCGGACCGGCCCGCGCTGGGGCTTCTCTTCGGAGGGCTGCTGATTTCAAACGGTCTCCTTCGTCTCTACATCGGCGCTGCCGGCTAGACCATTGAAGTCCTTTTGCCGGCCTAGCCGATTAGGCCCGGAGAAGAGGGACGTGCCTTGCCCTGAATTCTGTTGCGGCTTTTCGAAACAGCAACATATAATTATGTGCAGCGGTTCGAAATGAGTACTCTCGCTTCCTTAATAGGGAGAACCTTGCCGCGAATCGACCCCGTAGGGCAGATGAAGACGATTCTCGTGCCCGCCGATGGGTCCGGCGCAAGCATGGAGGCCGTGGCGCTCGGCTGCAACATTGCCAAGCGCAACAAGGGACGAGTATACGTCGTGCACGTCATCGAGGTTCGCCGGTCGCTACCGCTGGATGCCGATCTCACGCCGGAAACGGAACGGGGGGAGGAAATACTGCGCCAGGCAGAGAAGATAGCCCGCGAAATGGACTTCGAGGTAGAAGGCGAGCTTCTGCAAGCGCGCGAGGCGGGCCACGCCGTCGTAGACGAAGCGGTGGAGCGGAAAGCGGACCTGATTATCGTCGGCGTTGAGTACGACCGCTCTTTCGGAGGGTTTCACCTGGGGACGGTCTCGCAGTATGTGCTGAGAAACGCCCCCTGTCATGTATGGATCTGGCGGCACAAATGAAGATCATTATCATGGGCTCCGGCCGAAGGGGCGCCGAGGTTGCGGCCGCACTCGATAGGGAAGGCCATGAGGTCACCATCCTCGACACCGAACCCGCCGCCTTTTCGTTCCTGCCGGACGACTTCGGCGGCACCAAGATAGTCGGCAACGGCATCGATGAGGACGCCTTGCGGAGAGCGGGAATAGAAGAAGCAGACGCCTTCCTTTCCACCACCCGCGGCGACAACCGCAACGTGATGGCGGCCCAGATCGCGAAGCACTTGTTCAATGTTCCCCGTGTCATCACTCTCATCCATGACCCGATAAGAGAAGAGATGTACCGCGCGTTGGGCCTGCGCACGGTGAGTCCCACGCGTATCGTCGCCCACAGCCTGAAAGAGGCGCTGGAAGCGGACGACACTCTGTCCGACGAGGCGTAAAGTGTACATCATCATCGTCGGCGGCGGGAAAATCGGTTACTATCTTGCGCGGCAGTTGCTGGAAGACCAGCACGAAGTGCTGATTATCGAGCAAGACCCGGAAAAGTGCGCGCAGATAGCGGAGGACCTGGGCGAAGTGGTGATGCTCGGGGACGGCTGCGAGGCGGCTACACTCGAGCGGGCGGGAACGGCGCGGGCCGACATGGTTATCGCCCTCACCGGCGACGACGAAGACAACCTTGTGGCGTGTCAGGTGGCGAAGCACAAGTTCACCGTCCCGCACACCGTCGCCCGCATCAACAACCCTAAGAACGAGCGCATCTTCAAGAAACTCGGCATCGACGCCACCATCAGCTCCACGGCCGTCATCCTCGCTCACGTCGAGCAGGAGTTGCCCTCTCACCCGCTGATCCCGCTGATGACGCTGCGGGGCAGCGGCCTCGAGATCGTCGAGGTCAAGATCCCACCCGACGCCTTTGTAGTGGGGAAGAAGATAAAGGATATCCTCTTGCCCCAGCAATCGCTGATAACACTGATCATCGGCGAAGACGGACAGCCGCGGCTCCCCACGTCCGACACGGTCATCCAGGCGGGAGACGAAGTGGTGGCGGTGACGATGCTCGAGAGCGAGGAGGCGCTGCGCTCTGCCCTCACCGGTGCCCCCGCGTCTCCCAAGACCTTGAGATAGGCCGATGGTGAACCGCCTCGCATATTTGGGCCCTCCCGGCACCTTCACGGAGCAGGCAGCCCTGCTCCATGACCCGCAAGCGGAGAGGCTGCCGTTCGCCACCGTTGCCGCTGTCGCCTCCGCCGTCGACTCCGGGATGGCCGATGAGGGCGTGGTGGCGATCGAGAACAGCCTGGAGGGCTCGGTCAC
Source organism: Dehalococcoidia bacterium (assembly GCA_030018455.1). Taxonomy (NCBI): domain Bacteria; kingdom Bacillati; phylum Chloroflexota; class Dehalococcoidia; species Dehalococcoidia bacterium. The sequence goes on along the minus strand of JASEFU010000003.1, from coordinate 39,767 downwards.
GGATACGCTCGACGTTCTCATCCACGAATCGCGCCTCTCGATCCGCCGCGAGCTCGTGCTTCCCATCGAGCACTGTCTTCTCGCCAAGCCGGGCACCGCCGCCCCCGAGATTGAGACCATCTTCTCGCACCCTCAGGCGCTGGGGCAGTGCCGGCGGTTTCTTGAGCGCTGTTTCCCCAAGGCGCGGCTGGAGGCGTCCCTCTCGACCACGGCGGCGGTCGAGCAGATGATGCAGCACGAGAAGAGCGCCGCCATCGCCACCCTGCGGGCGAGCGAGCTGTACGGGATCGACGTGCTGGCGAGGGGGATACAGGACAACCGCAACAACGAGACCCGCTTCGTCGTTCTGGCGGCGGACGATAGTCCTCCGACCGGACGCGATAAGACCTCCATCGCCCTTTCCGTCGCCCACGACCGCCCGGGTAGCCTCGTCGACGTGCTGCGCGAGTTCTCGGAACGCAACATCAACCTCATGAAGATCGAGTCGCGGCCGACGAAGCAAGAGCTGGGGAAATACGTCTTCCTGATCGATTTGGAGGGGCACCGCACGGACCCCGTGGTGTCCGAGGCGCTGGAAGGGGTGCGTTCACAATCGTACTTCTTCAAGGTCTTCGGCTCATACCCCCGGTTCGAGAACGCGGGGCCGGCCGCAATCACCTCCCTTTAACGTCGATGCCTGAGCTCCCCGACCTGGAGGCGATGAAGAGCTTCCTCAACCGCCGCCTTCCCGGCCTGGTAATCGAGGAAGCGCAGGCGCTCATACCCGTCGTGATCCGCCTCCCAAAATCCGATTTCGAATCGCTTCTCCGGGGCAACGCCTTCGCCGAGACGCGGCGTTTGGGCAAGTTCCTCCTCTTCCCGCTCAAGAGCGGACACGTCATGGCCCTCAACCCCATGCTCACCGGCCGCTTGCAGTACTCCTCATCGGACGAGAAGAGACCGGCGCGCACGTGCTTTGTGCTCGGCCTCTCCAACGGTTATCAGTTGCGCTACGTCGATGAGCGCTTCATGGGGAAGCTGTACGTTGTCCCCTCCGACAGGCTGAACGACGTGCCGCAGTTCGCCGAGATGGGGCCGGACGCCCTGTCGCCCGAGCTATCGGAGGAGGCGTTCGAGGAACGGCTGAAGCGGTTCAACGGGCAAGTGAAGAACATCCTACTGAACCAGCGGTTCATTGCCGGCATCGGCAACGCCTACGCCGACGAAGTGCTGTTCGCCGCCGGTATCTTCCCGTTCCGCAAGCGTTCCACGCTCACCTCCGAAGAGGCACGTCGTCTCTACGCTGCGATGCGTTCCGTGCTCACCGAGGCGGCTGCCATCGTGGAGGAACGGACGCGCGATAAGCTTCCCCTGGAGGAGGTGCGCGACTTCGTGAAGGTGCATCGCCGTGGGGGAGAGGCCTGTCCGAACTGCGGCGGCCGCATCAGCGAAATAACGGCGGGCAACCGCGTAACAAGCTTCTGCCGTCGCTGCCAAACGTGATGCCCTGGTGCGGGTGTCGCGGGGCCCGTTGCCGGCCCGGCGGCGAGACGTCATCCTGTGAGAACGTCATCCCATCAGGCGGCTTTGGCGGGAAATGAAAAAGGCCTGGCGGCCCTTTCAGTCTTCCCCGTTCAGTCCTGACTAGGCGTAGCCGTCGGGCATCTCCCAGCCGGGGATGAACTTGCGCCACCCCTCTTCACGTTCCAGGTAGTCGTAGAAGAGGTAGTAAGAGGTCGCAGGCGGTCTGGCGGGCTCCCGCATCAGCTTCATGTGCGCTTCCTGCGGCGCTCTGCCCGCCTTTCGATGGTTACACGCCTTGCACGCCGAGACCAGATTGTCCCACACGTGCTGTCCCCCTTTGTTGCGGGGGATCACATGGTCGAGGGTCAGGTCGTGGGTACGCTTTCCGCAGTACTGGCACGTGTAGTGATCGCGGTTAAAGATCTCTTTCCGCGTGAGCCGCATTTGGGGGCGCGGCCTCTTTATCAGGTACACGAGGCGGATCACGGAAGGCAAGCGGAACGTCAGGCTGGGACTGTGAAGAGAGGCGCTGTTGTGTTCCAGCACCTCTGCCTTTCCGCGATCGACCAGAACGAAAGCGCGTCTGGCGTTGCAGACGTTGAGCGGTTGGTAGTTCTGGTTCAGGACGAGAACAGCGGAATTAACCATGGGACCGAAAATGAGCTTTACTCGCAGTTATGATATCAGAAGCTCTGACGGCAGGCAACGACGCGGGAAGGGACAGATTGCGTCAGACGAAAGCCTCGACGGCGCTATCGAATTCCGAGGGCAGCACCTTCAGCACGAACGGGATGCCGTCTAGGAAGAGGGGGCCGAAGAGTGAGCCGTCGATCGCGTCTTTGAGGCCGAGCGCGGGGAACGTCACGAAGACGATCAGGAGCACCTCCACGACCACAATCCCCTTGAAAAGGCCGAAGACCGCGCCGAACAGGTGGTCGAAAGTCCCCAGCATGAGTATCGAGGCCGTGTGCTTGAGCAGCATCGCCGTCAACTGGCCGGCAAGGGTGCAGGCGCCGAAGATTAGCAGAAAGGCGATTATCCGTACCGCGTTCTCGTCGAGGTCGACAAGCGATTGGATGTCCTCTGCCAGGTCGTCGTAGAAGAACCCGGCCAGGACGATGCCGAGGGCCACCCCCACAATGGTCACGACTTCGCGTATGATGCCGGCCCAGAAGGCGGCGAAGGTCAACCAGGCGACAATCGCAATTATTACGAAGTCGACCCAATTCATCGCTGCTGCCTAACCCCTCACGTCCACCTTTGCTGCTGCCGCTCCCTCCGGGCCCTGGCTAACGGTCACCTTACTCCTGGAAAACTCATCGGTCAACCCGAAAAGGCCTTCTCAACAGTATTGTCGGAGCAACGGGAGCCGGGAAGAAGTGAAGACGCGCGCCAACACTCAACGTCAGCGGTGGACCTTGCGCCGAACGAAGCCGCCCGACTGAAACCGTCGCCGGACGTGGCGGTAACCCAATATTAGCAACGCCAGCGCCAGCGCCCCGTACAGGTGCCCTCCCAGCACGTCGCTCGGCCAGTGCACGCCGACGTACACGCGGGCAGGCCCGGCGGCGAAGATGACGAAGGCGAGGACGATTTGCAGCGGCGCCCGCAGTTCTCGCCTGGGGACGGCGATCTGCACAAGGTAGAAGAGCAGGCCGTAGAGCACCATCGCCCCCACGACGTGGCCGCTGGGAAAGCTGAAGCCGGCGGCTTCGTCGCGCACCTCCACGAGCTCCGCGTCGGGCCGCGGCCTTGCCACGAGCGCCGATATGGCCTCTCTGAGCGCCCGCGGCACGAACGAAAGGACGATGAACGCCCCCTCGACGAAGCGCCGCGTTAGCCCCAGCCACGCCAGCGAGACGAGCGTCACCGCCAGCGTCAGGGGGAAATCGCCGGCAGCGTTCACGGCGTCGGCGACAGCGGACAGCCCGTCGATGCCCTGCACCCACTCCGCGACCGGGAGGTCGCCGGGAAAGCGCGAAGCGACGGTCGCGAAACCTGCCATCACGCCGAATAGCGCCAGCCCGGCAAACCACAGGGGCCAGAAGAGCGATCGTAGGTTCATCTGGTCACAGCGCAGGCCGTTCGTCCGATTATGCCACTCGTCTACCCGCCTGACAACGACCTGCCCCCGGGGTGGAACGTAACAGATGCCCTCTCTAGAATTTACGAAGACGCTTGTTTGGAGGAGCATCACATGCAGACGGCTCACGATGAGGACCTGCGAACGGAGATCGCGGCTACCCTCGCCGCCCGTAGGGAGATAGCGATGGCGGCATCGATCGGCGGGCAAGCGCGCGTCAACCTCATCCCGTTCGCCTTCAGTGAAGACCTTACCTTTTACTCCATCGTGAGGAAGGGCCCTCCCTCCCTGCAGCTCCACCATCACCCCCGGCTATCGCTTCTTGCGACGCCTGCGGGCGAGGGCGGGAGTCTGCGCGAGGTCGAAGTGACGGCTACCGCCGTGCTGTTGCGGGACGAAGCAGAGAAGGCGGCGGCGCGGCGCCTGCTCGAAGAGCGGAGCGTCGTCGTCGAGGATGCGGCTGTCGAATACGTGCGGATCGTTCCCCAGCGGATAGAGCTGCGCGAAAAGGCGGAGGACGGACGCCTCCTCTCCTGCCGCTCTATTGACTTCCCGGACAGCGGGCAGGCGCCGGGCGACGCGGCCCTGTTCCGTCGAAAGGCGTTCGCCTGGCTCCTGGCCGTGAGGGCGCCCTTCCTTACCGCCAGCGTCGTGCCCGTCCTGCTGGGCGGCGCCATCGCCTGGGCCACCCGCGACGCCTTCAACTGGGGGCTCTTCTTCCTCGCCCTCATCGCCGGCGCGCTGCTTCACCTGGCGGTCAACGTTTACAACGACTACTTCGATCACCGCAGCGGAAACGACCCCCTGAACGTCGACTTCGTGCGGCCGTTCAGCGGCGGAAGTCGCGTCATACAGTTGGGGCTGCTGAGTCCGCTGGAGATGATTTCCGGCGCCATCCTCCTCTCCGCGGTGTCGGCGGGGATCGGCGCCGTGCTGGCGTGGGCCGCCGGGCCCTGGGTCCTGGCGTTCGGCGTGGCCGGCCTGATTTCCGGCGTCTTCTACGTGGCGGGCCCCTTCAACTGGGCGAGCCGCGGAGTGGGTGAGCTGACGGTGGGCCTCAACTTCGGGACCCTGATGACCCTCGGCTCGTACTACGTCCAGACGGGGAGGGTAGACTGGACGCCCGCCGTAGCGTCGATCCCGGCTGCGGCGCTGATCGCCGCCGTGCTATACGTCAACGAGTTCCCCGACTACGCCGCCGACAAGGCTGTCGGCAAGCGCACATGGGTAGTGCGGTTGGGCCGGCAGCGGGCGGTAATCGTCTACGCTCTCCTGATGGCCATCCCGTACGTGACCGTCCCACTGGGCGTGGCCTTCGACGCGCTTCCCCCGCAGACACTCATCGCGATGCTGACGCTTCCCTTCTCGCTGCGCGCCGTGCAGGTCGCGGCTCGCCACCACTCACAGCCGTTGGAGCTGGCGCCGGCCAATGCCCTCACGATCGTCAGCCATCTTGCCACCGGGCTCCTGCTGACCCTCGCCTTCGTCTGGGAAGGTTCCGGGCTGACTGAACTGGGCTACGTCATCGGGCTGGCGCTGCTGTTCGCGGGCATGGTGCTCTTCGTCAGCCGCGGCATCGAGCAGGAGAAGAGAGCGTTTCTCGCCGCCCGCGAAGCAATGTGAGCAGCAGGCGTCTTTGTGGAGGGAAAGAAGGGGTGAGATCGCCGCGAAGCGCCCCCTTCGTTCGCTCCCTGTTTGACGGCATCGCCTCTCGTTACGACCTCACGAATCAGCTCATCACGCTCGGGCAGATAGGACGCTGGCGGCGACGGATCGCCCGCGAGGCGAGCCGCGAGCGGCCCGGCGTCGTCATCGATCTGGGCACCGGCACGGCCGACCTGGCCGTCGCTCTCCTCAGGGAAGCCAGGGTGCCCGTGCGCGTGATTGGGGTCGACCTGTCGCCGGAGATGGTGCGCCTCGCCCGCAAGAAGGTCAAGCGGCGCGGACTGGAGCGTCAGGCGTCGTTCGTCCTCGCCGACGCCTGCGCCCTCCCGTTCAAGGACGGGACGGCGGGCTGCCTGGTGAACGCCTTCTTTCTCCGCCACGTTCCCGACCTGTGGGCCGCCTTCACGGAGTTCTACAGGGTGCTGGAGGACGGCGGACGCGTGATCTCTCTCGAGCTATCGCAGGAGCAAGCGCCGGGATTCCGCAGGCTGTTCCGTTTCTGGTTCCGGCGCGTCGTTCCCCTAATCGGCGGGTGGGTAACGGGAGACCGCCGCGCCTACGAATACCTTCCGCAGTCGCTGGACGCCTTTCCCGATTCGCAGCGGCTTGCGAAAGCGCTGGAGGACGCCGGCTTTCGGGCCGAATACGAGCGGTTCGCCCTTGGCATCGTGGCGATAAGCAGGGGCATCAAGTAATCAGAGCGGACGGATCCGATACGTGCAGGAGCGGTCGCCGCGCAGGATGCAGCTCGTCAAACGCGCGTCGGCCTGCAGGAGAAGGCGCAGGAACTCTACATCGAGGGCGCAGACGCAACTGTGATTCGAGGCGACGTCAGGGAAGGGGCAGGTGTAGCGGATGATGCCGAATTCGCCTTCGCCGGTGATCGCTTCCACCAGGCAGCCCTGTTCCTCGAATATGCGGGCCGCTTCCCGGACTCTCTCCGGGAGGCTCTTATTCTCCATTCTGGTGGCCAGCGGCTCCGCCAGCCGCCGCGCCGCCCGTTGCATCAGGCTTTGGACGCCCTTGCTCCCGGTCATCGCCCTGATCTCATCGAGGAGCAGACTGGCCAGCATGTCGTACCGCTTGGGGTAGAGAGCGTCGCCGTCCTTCGTGAGGCTGAAAACGAGAGCGGGACGCCCGACGCGTCCCCGCTCTTCCCTCGCCTGGATGAGGCCGTCGCGCTCAAGGATGGTGAGGTGCTGGCGTATACCCGTGGAGGTGAGGCCAAGAAGATCGCCCAACTCCTTGACGGAGGCCTGTCCTTGCCGCCGCAAGTAGTCGAGAATGTCCTTCCTCGTTGCCTGCATAGCCGTAGTAAGAGTACCTTCGGACAGAAAAGCCAATAAGTTCTGTCAAAATATGCTAGCATAGACCCCTCTTTCTGGCAACGACGCCCGGCACTCCACGCTCGCTTCTGAAGTCGCGGTGCCCGTTGTGCTAGGATTGAGGGCGCGGACAAAGCGGAAGGCGCGTTTCGCAGGAATGCCCGGCCGAACCGCGCCGCGCAGGCGTCTGCTCGCGTCCTGCCGCCGCCCTCGGTTCTCTGGCGCCCCGCGCGGGGCCGTCCTATAATTGACGTGTACGTCTGAGCGAAGGCGGAGTATGGTCATTGACAGCGATCCCATGGCCCGCAAGCGACGGGCCGACCTGATCATCGAGACGACGGCGGGCGAGCTTCGCGAGTTGCTGCAAGAGGCCGTAGCGCGACTCCAACCGTTCCCGCCCCTGCCGGGCTCCTTCTTCACTTACGGCATAGAGATAGAGGGAGGCTGCGTCGACAGCCCCGAGCGCGGCTGCGTGATCCTCGCTCCCGATGGCGAGCTGTACGAGCTCGAGCTGAGCATCGATTTCAGCGACGGAGGCTGCGACCCGGTCGCCGCCCGTGACGAGACGCTGAAAAAGCTCGACCTTCACCCTCGCGACTATATCGTCTTCGCCTACAACGCCCTCACCCGCGTCACCGAGCTGCTGATGGAGCAGGAATCGACCGAGTAACCGCGCGCCGCGCTTTGCAGGTCGAACCGCAGCCTCGTTTTCGCCTGTTACGCCGGCCGCTGATTCTGCTATCATTGACCGTGTTATTGCGCGTAGCGGCGGAATTGCAGGGCGGAGGCTCCTCTTGAAGACCAGTTCCCGTATCGGCGCCCCAGGCGGTCTCAGGACGGCCCTCTTCGGCGTGGGACTCGCCGGCGTTCTCGTCCTGGCGCTGTTCCCTTTGTTCCCGCGCGTCCTCGAGCTTGAGGCGGGCGATGTCGCCTCACGCACTTGGCAGGCGCCACGCAGCTTCTCGTTCGAGAGCGAGGTCTTAACGGAGAAGCAACGCGAGCAGGCGGGCCAGGCGGTGCCCGACGTCCTGGTCTTCAGCGATACGGTCAGGACCGACCAGATAGCCAAGCTTGAGAAGCTGATCAGCGAGGTCAGCGCCGTGCGGGACTCGACCGAGCTCAGCCGGTCACAGAAGGTCGGCGCTCTTCTGGAGACGGAGGGCCTGTTCATCCCCGGCTACGAGACGGTTCTCGTCGACATGGGCCCTGAACGATGGGAGTCGGTCTCCAGGGAGGTCAGACGCGTGCTGGAAGAGGTGCTCAGCGAATCGGTGGCGAGGGGCGAGGAGAGCTTGATAGGGGAGCAGCTCGCGGCGAAGTTCTCCGAATCCCTCTCCGCCGACGATGCTCTGGTGGCGGAGCTGATGGTGAGGCCTTTCATCGTCCCCAATCTCGTCGTCGACGTCGAAAAGACGGAGGCGGCGCGGATGGCGGCGGAGCAAGCGGTGGTCCCCGTGCGGGTGTCCTACACAAAGGGGCAGACCATCGTGCGAAGCGGCGAGACTATCGACAGCACCGCCATCGAGGCGCTTCGAGAAGCGGGGCTTCTCAGTCCGCGGTTGGAGTGGACGAGCGTCGCTGCCGCAACGATTGTCGCCGTCGTCGCCGGCGGCACGGTCGCCCTGTACCTGCACGCGTTCTCGCCCGCGCACGTGGGCCCGCGGCGGCTGTTGCTCCTGCTGCTCGTGATCGGCGTGGCGACGCTGGGCGCTAAAGTCTACTTTCCTCTCTTCTTGCCCGACCACGACCGGCATTTTCTCGCCTTTGCGCTGCCTCTGGCCGCCGCGCCGATGCTGGTCGCTGCCGTGCTCGAGACGCGCCTCGCCGTGACCGTAGCCGCCGTGCTTGCGGCGCTCGTCACCTTTGTCATCATCTATCTCCCCGACATCTCGACGGCAGTCGTCTCCACTCCCCTCGATTCCTTGCGCTCGCTGGCCGTGTTCGGGTTCGGCGGCGCTGCGGGCGCGCTGGCCTTGCATCGCGGCGAAAGGCTTAACCGCTACCTGTTCGCCGGTCTTGCCGTCGCCATCGTCTCGTTGCTAATGCTCCTGGCGGCCTGGTTCCTCGACCTGAACCGCGAGATGTGGGACCTCCCCTGGATGGGACTGACGGCGGCGATAAACGGCTCCGTATCCGCCGTGCTCGCCGCGGGGGCGTTCGTTACCCTGAGCTCCCTCTTCGGAATTACGACGCGCGTTCAGCTCATGGAGCTCGCGCAGCTCAATCAGCCCTTGCTGCGCCAGCTTCAGGACGAGGCGCCGGGCACGTTCCACCACAGCATCATCGTCGGGAATCTGGGCGAGAGGGCCGCCGACCTCATCGGCGCCGATTCCCTGCTCGTGCGCGTCGGCTGCTACTTCCACGACGTCGGGAAGCTGAGGCAGCCGGGCTACTACATCGAGAACCAGTTGACGGGAAGCAACCCTCACGACGGCCTCAGCTCCGCCGGCAGCGCGGAGATCGTTATACGTCACGTGGAGGACGGCCTCGAGCTGGCGCGGGAGCACCGTCTCCCCTCGCAGGTACACGATTTCATCGCCCAGCACCACGGCACGGGCCGCGCCGTCTACTTCTACCGAAAGGCGATGGAAAACGAGGAGGAGCTCGATTCCGCGCGCTTCTCTTACCCGGGGCCGAAGCCGCAAAGCAAAGAAGTCGCCATCGTCATGCTGGCTGATTCGGTCGAGGCGGCGATCCGGGCCAGCGCCGACCGCTCGCCGGAGAGGATCGACGCGCTCGTTGACGAGGTCGTCGCCGAGCGGCTGGCAGAGGGCCAGCTCGACGAGTCGGACCTCACCCTGCGCGAGATAAAGATCGTCTCCGAGTCGTTCAAGTCGACGCTCAGGGGCGTGTACCATCCGCGCCTCGAGTACCCGGCGCTTCCTCCGAAACGGGAGAAGGCCGCGCGGCGGCTCGTGTTCCGTTCCTCCCGCACGGACGCTTCCTCATCGGGCACGCACCGGTGACTGCGCCGGCGGGCGGCGCGGGCGCACCGCGGCCTGTGCTGTAGGCTTCGGTTCGTATATAATCAGCATGGCCTCTTCCACAACGGCCGGAAGGTTATTAGATGCGCTTTGCGGTAGTGGTCTTCCCCGGCACCTGGAGTGACGGCGACTGCCACTACGTCCTCGACACCATTCTCGGGCAGGAGGTCGACTACGTCTGGCACCGCGAGCGCGACCTCCGGCGATACGACTGCGTGGTCCTGCCCGGCGGCTTCTCCTACGGCGATTACCTTCGCACCGGCGCCATCGCCCGCTTCTCGCCGGTGATGGACGCCGTGCGCGAGCACGCGGAAGCGGGGAAGCTTGTGTTCGGGAGCTGCAACGGGTTCCAGGTGCTTTGCGAGGCGGGGCTGCTCCCCGGCGCTCTGCTGCGCAACGATAGCCTGCAATTCCGCTGTCAGCCCGCGTACCTGCGGGTCGAAAGCGCGGAGACGCGTTTCACCAGCGCCTGCCGTCCCGGCCAGGTGCTCCGCATCCCCATATCACACGGCGAAGGACGCTACTACGCCGACGACGAGACGCTGCGGATGCTGGAAGACTCCGGGCGGGTGCTGTTCCGGTACGCCACTCCCGAGGGAGACGTGACGACGGACGCCAACCCCAACGGCTCGCTGAACAACATCGCCGGCATCATCAACGAGCGGGGCAACGTGCTGGGGATGATGCCGCACCCCGAGCGGGCGAGCGAAGCGTTGCTGGGCGGCGAGGACGGCCTGTTCATCTGGCGCTCGATCTTGTCGAGCGCGCTGGAGGCGGCGCGGCGATAGATGGCTCTTGAACACGTTTCGCGCCGTCTTTTCGATGCTCTGAAAGGAGGGACACCTTGAGCGCTGTCGGTACCGGCTATCCCCTCAGCTTCGACGTTGAGTATCCGGAAAGGCTTTCCCGCTGGCTGATATTCGTCAAGTGGCTGCTGGTGCTGCCACACTGGATCATCGTCGGTCTGCTTGGCTTCGTGGCGGAGGTGATGACTGTAATCGCTTGGTTCGCCATCCTCTTCACCGGCCGCTACCCCAAAGGGCTCTTCGACTTTGTCGTCGGCGTCTACCGCTGGTCTTACAACGCAAGCGTATACCCGTTCCTGATGCGCGACGAATACCCCCCGTTCTCGATGTCCACCGGTCAGTACCCGCTGACCTATGAAGTTGAGTATCCGGAGAGGCTTTCCCGCTGGCTGATATTCGTCAAGTGGCTGCTGGTCTTACCGCACCTGATCGTCTTGTCCATTCTGAGCATCGTGTATCTGTTCACCGTGTTCGTCGCCTGGTTCGCGATCCTTTTCACCGGACGATACCCCCGGGGGCTGTTCGATTTCGCCGTCGGCTACTTGCGGTGGAGTGCGCGGGTCAACGCCTATTTCATCTTGCTTCGAGATGAATACCCTCCCTTCAGTCTCCGGCCATAAGGAGGCGCAAAGTGCAGGAAGCTGAACGGTACCCCGTAGTCCTGGAGGTCGACTATCCGGAGCGGCAATCGCGCTGGAAGACCTTGCTGCGTCTGTTCCTCGCCATCCCGCTGATCATCTTTCTCGCCATCCTGGGCGGCGGCTCGGTCGCCTCCGTCGGCGACACTGAGGGACTGCGTTACAGCCTGGGGGCAACAGGCGCGGTCATAATCGCGATCTGGGCGGCTATCGTCGTTCGCGGCTACATCCCGCGCTGGCTGTTCAACTTTGAGGTCGCCTTCTTGCGCTTCTCCACGCGGGTGTCTTCCTACTTCGCCCTGCTTACCGACGTCTACCCTCCCTTCGAAGGCGATTACCCCGTGCGTCTCGAGATCGACTACCCGGAGCGGCTGGCGCGCTGGAAGGTGCTGATATGGAAGGGGATAACCTCAATCCCGCACTTCATCGTCCTTCTCTTCCTCGGCATTGCCGCCTTGTTCTGCGTGATAATCGCCTGGTTCGCCATTCTCATCACGGCCCGCTTCCCGCAGGGGCTGCATCGCTTCGTCGCCGGCGTCTTTCGCTGGAATACGCGCGTTTGGGGTTACTTCATTTCGCTCACCGACGAGTACCCGCCGTTTAGCCTCTCCGAGAGGGCGGGCCCCGCCGGCCGCGACACCTATGTCATTTCCGCCGTCATCGGCTGGCTGCTGACGGCAGGGATCGTCGCGGGGGCGATCACCGCCGCCGTTATCGCCGGTGAAGAGACGGTCGGGCGGGTGGACTACGAGGCGCTGACGGCGGGCGAGGGGGGAGTGACGATAGAGCGGAACGATCTGGGCCTTTCTATCATTGCCGCCGTCGATCCTGCGGACGACGAGCTTCCGCTCCTCCGTCCTGAAGAAGGAAAACGCCTCGTCGCCTTCGAACTCGAGTTGACGAACGACAGGAACAACGACGTGCAGATCGAGGAGTCGGACTTCCGGCTGGAGGACGCGGAGGGCGACAGCCGCGAGCCGTTGCTGACGCTCGTGGGAGGCCGGGTAGCGCCCGCCGACGTGGAAGAGGACGAGACCGGGGAGATCACACTCGTGTTCGAGGTGGAACGCGGTGTCGGCCTAGAAGAACTGCGGTTCCGCGGGCCCCTTGGAACGCGCCTGACATTTGAGTTTGAGTGAGGCTATGACCGTCGACCAACGTCTGATTGAAGAGCTATCGCTGTCGCTTGACGAATACCGGCAGATCGTCGACCTGCTCGGACGCGAGCCGAACGAGGTCGAGCTGGGCATGTTCGGCGCCCTCTGGAGCGAGCACTGCGGCTATAAGAACAGCAAGCCGCTGCTGCGCCTCCTGCCCAACCGCGGGCCGCGCATCCTCACCGAGATGGGCGGCGAGAACGCGGGCGCCGTAGATATCGGCGACGGGCTGTGCATCGTGATGAAGATCGAGTCGCACAATCACCCGTCCGCCATCGAGCCCTACCAGGGGGCGGCGACCGGCGTCGGCGGCATCGTCCGCGACATCTTCGCCATGGGGGCGCGGCCCATCGCCATCCTCGATTCCCTGCGCTTCGGCCCTCTCACCGACGCCCGCAACCGCTACCTGTTCGGCGGCGTGGTCGGCGGGATCGGCGGCTACGGCAACTGCCTGGGCATTCCCACCGTCGCCGGCGAGGTCTCCTTCGCCGAGGCGTATTCCGCCAACCCGCTGGTGAACGCCATGTGCGTGGGCGTCGCCCGCATCGATGACCTGGCGCGGGGTCGCGCCGAAGGGCCGGGCAACCCTGTCATGCTCGTTGGGGCGGACACCGGCCGCGACGGCATCGGCGGTGCGAACGTCCTCGCCTCCCGCGTCTTCGACGAATCGAGCGCCGAGCTGCGCCCGACGGTCCAGGTGGGCAACCCGTTCCTCGAAAAGCTGCTCATGGAGGCCTGCATCGAGCTGGCGGAGAAACATTCTGACTGGATCGTCGGCATCCAGGACCTGGGCGCCGCCGGCCTGACGAGCTCGTCGGTGGAGGCGGCCGCGCGCGCCGGCAACGGCATCGAGATCGACGTCGCCCTCGTGCCGCGACGCGAGCAGGGGATGGCGCCCTACGAAATCATGCTCTCCGAGTCTCAGGAGCGGATGCTCGTCTTCCCCAGGAAGGAGCACGAGGAGGACGTGCGGCGCCTGTTCCAGCACTGGGAGCTGCGCTCCGACGTAATCGGCCGCGTGACCGACGACGGCTTTGTGCGCGTCCTCGATGGCGGGCGCGAGGTAGCGAGGCTGCCGGTGCAGGTGCTGACCCGGCCGCCCGAGTACCGCCGGCAGGGAGAGGAGCCTTCTTACCTGCGGCGGCTGCAATCGTTCGACCTCGCCTCGCTGCCGGACCTGCCTGCTGCGTCCGCCGCGACGGCCTTGCTGCGGCTCCTCGCCACGCCCGAGATCGCCGACAAGCGCTGGGTCTGGCGCCAGTACGACCATCAGGTGCTGACAAACACCGTCATCGGCCCGGGGAGCGATGCCGCCGTCATGCGCATCAAGGGCACGAAGAAGGGCATCGCCCTCACCACCGACGGCAACGGCCTGTATTGCTACCTCGACCCCCAAGCTGGCGGCGCGATCGCTGTCGCCGAGGCGGCGCGCAACGTCGTATGCGCCGGCGCGACGCCTGTCGCCGTCACCGACTGCCTCAACTTCGGCAACCCCGAGAAGCCGGACGTCTACTACCAAATGGAGCACGTCATCCGCGGCATGGCCGCCGCCTGCGAGGTCTTCGGCACGCCCGTCATCTCCGGCAACGTCAGCCTGTACAACGAGACGAACGGCGACGCCGTCCTGCCGACGCCCGTCGTGGGGATGCTCGGCCTGCTGGAGGACGTGGAGAAGCGCTGCCCGATGGCGTTCCAGCAAGAGGGCGACGAAGTCTTCCTCCTCGGCGCCGCGCTTGACGCTCCCGTTTCCACGCTCGCCGGCAGCGAGTACCTGCGGGAGATGCATGGAGTGATCGCCGGCCGCCCCCAGATCGACCTCGGTCTGGAGGCGCGGGTGCAGGCGGCCTGCCTCGAGGCTATCCAGCAGGGGGTGCTCCATTCCGCCCACGACTGCTCGCACGGCGGGCTGGCGGTGACGCTCGCCGAGTGCTGCATCGAGGGCGGCGTCGGGCTCGACGCGTCGTCACTGACAGCGCCGGGCCGGCTGGACGCCGCGCTCTTCGGCGAGGGACAGTCGCGCATCGTCGTTTCCTGCGCCGCGGGGAACAGCGATAGGCTGCGGGAGATAGCCAAACGGCGGGACGCGCCGCTGACGCCGCTGGGACGCATCGGCGGCGACCGCCTGGTCATCGGCGATATCCTGGCCGTGCCCGTCGCCGAGCTGGTGCGCGCCTACCGCGAAGGGCTGCCGCGCGCCATCGAGGCCCGGTAGCCGCGCACGGCGGCTCGAGCAATCCGGATGAGCGAAAGGAGCAGAGATGGCCGAACAAGAGATAGTCACCGAAGTCAAGGGCCGGGTGGCGATTGTCCGGCTGAACTGGCCCGAGAGGCGGAACGCTCTCAGTTGGGAGTCGGGCCGGCGGCTGCGGAATATCATCGATGAATTCAATCAAGACAAAAAGATCGGGGCCGTTGTCTGGACGGGCACCGATCCGATCTTCTGCGGCGGCTGGGACGTTGGTAGCTGGAAGCGGGGGCTGGAGAACGAGGACGCCGAGGACGTGCGGCGCCCCGCGGACGACGAGAGCTGGCTGGCCTTCTGCGTGCGCTCCAAGCCCATCGTCTGCGCAATCAACGGGCCGTCGATAGGGGCCGGGATGACGATGACCCTGAACTGCGACGCGCGGATCGCCTCCGACAGGGCCCGTTTCTCCATGCGTTTCATCCGCGTCGGCATCGTGCCCGAGCTGGCGAGCACCATGCTCCTCGCCCATATCGTCGGCTTCCACCACGCGATGGAGCTGATGCTGACCGGTAAGACCATCGATGCGCAGGAGGCGGACCGGATCGGACTCGTGAACAGGGTGGTGCCGCACGAGTCGCTGATGGACGAGGCGGTGGCGCTGGCGCAGGAAATGGCGGACAACGATACGGAGCTGCTGCTGGCGGTCAAGAAGCTGGCGTGGACGAACCTGACGGAGCCCGATATCAGGAAGATCATGACGCGGGAGAGCGAGGAGCTGCTGGCCGGTACGCAGAGGCCGGCGTTCCGGGAAGCGGTGATGGCGTTCATGGAGAAGCGCAAGCCCGATTTCCACAGGGAGTCCTAGTCCTCTCGCTTTGTTGCGCGGGAATCCGGCCTGATGAGCGGTCTCTCATTCCGTCGGCTGTGTCCTTTCGTCCTCCAGGGTCGGCTTGACGGCAGCGAATATGCGTTCTACAATTTGCGGGTGAATCGAGACCGTTTTCCACAGTCCCGCCGTCTTGTGTTTCGGCCTGTGGAAAGATTTTCGGAGCCACTTGACCCCTTCTCCATTGACGGCGAGCGCGCCGGCAATATGATGGGGATGGCCCTCGGCAACACCCAGCTAGTGGAGGAGTTCACGTGAAGGTTGTTTTTCTGCAAGACGTCGAAGGATCGGGGCGGATCGGCGAGATAAAGAACGTCGCCGATGGCTACGCTCGCAACTTTCTCTTCCCCAAGGGCCTCGCCGCTCCCGCTACCGCCGACGCCATACGGAAGGCAGAGGCGCGGGCCATCATCGAGGCGCGCAAGCAGGCGGCGCTCGACGAGCAGGCGCAGGAGCTGGCGGCGCGGCTGGAGGGCGCCTCGGTGAGCATCACCGTGAAGGCGGGGCGCCGCGGCCGCCTCTTCGGCTCCGTCACCGCCGCCGATGTCGCCGAAGCGGTAACCGACCTGCTGAAAGAAGAGATCGACCGCCGCCAGATCGTGCTTGCCGAGCCGATCAAAGAGGTCGGCGCTTACGAGATCCCGATACAGCTCACCCGCAACGTGCGCGCGGTCGTGCCCCTCGAGGTGATCGCGGAAGGCGCGGAAATCGAGAAGGCGGAAGAGAAAGCGGAGCAGGCGGAGACGGCAGGCGAGGAGCCGATGGTGGAGGCGGAGGTGGAAGAGGCCGCAGCGGAGGTGGAGGAGGAGACAGAAGCGTCGGAGCAGGGAGGCTAGCCTGCAAGGGGGCGAGGGATCATGAGAGAGAGGACGCTTACCCAGTCCGAGTACGAAGAGGCGGTGCTGGCGGCGGACAAGGAGCTGGGACAGGCGGAGACGGCCGACGATGTGCGCCGCATCTGGAAGAAGTACTATCTCCTCATCGGCCATCGCGCCATGGGGCGCTTGCTCCTCGGCAGGCCGGCCGGCGAGCTTATCGCCCGCCGTCAGGCCCGTTCAGACTGACCCGTTTTCACTCGCAGGGAAGAAAGGATGCTACCTGACAAGCTCCCTCCTCACGATATCGAGGCCGAAGAGGCCGTTATCGCTTCTCTTCTCGTCGACAACGAGGCGATCTTCAAGGTCGCGTCCATTCTCCAGCCCGCCGACTTCTTCGGCGAGAAAAACGCCTGGACGTATGAGGCGTGCCTCGCCCTCTGGGACCGCAACGAGCCCTTGAACGAGGTCACGGTCGGCCACGAGCTGGCGCGCCGCGACCGCCTGGAGGAAGTGGGCGGCATCGCCCACTTGAGCCGTCTCGTCGCCGAGCTGCCCACTCCCATCGGCGTCGAGCACTACGCCAACATCGTCAAGCGCGACTCTCTCTATCGCCGCCTTATCGGCGCCGCCGCCAAGATTTCGCAGATCGCCTACGCGGGCGGCCCCGACGTCGACGGCGCGCTCGCCCAGGCGGAGAACCTCATTCTGTCGCTCCGCGGCGGGCAGCGCCTGCGCGACTTCGTGCACAT
Organism: Dehalococcoidia bacterium; assembly: GCA_030018455.1. Lineage (NCBI taxonomy): Bacteria > Bacillati > Chloroflexota > Dehalococcoidia > Dehalococcoidia bacterium. The sequence goes on along the minus strand of JASEFU010000003.1, from coordinate 22,968 downwards.
CAGGGACATCCTCGACGAGTACTGGGAGGGGCCGGGCCTCGAAGCCTACAAGGGCGGATTGCAGGGCAACGTAAGGACCGGCTTCATGGACCTCGATACCCTCCTCGGCGGCCTCAAGCGCTCCGACCTCATCATCCTCGCCGCCCGCCCCAGCCTTGGGAAGACCAGTCTCGGCCTGAACATCGCCCGCAACGCCGCCGTAGGGCAAAACGCCAGGGTGGCGCTCTTCAGCCTGGAGATGGCGGCGGAGCAGCTCGTGCAGCGCCTCCTTGCCAGCGAATCGGGCGTCGATTCCACGCGCCTGCGGCTCGGCCTGCACTCGGAGGCGGAGGAAAGGCGGGTGATGAACGCGCTGGGTGTGCTGGCGGCAACAGAGATCTATGTCGATGACAGCGCCGTCCTCAGAGTGAACGACATACGCGCCAAGGCCCTGCGGCTCGCCCGCGAGCAGGGCGTCGACCTGGTGATAATCGACTACCTGCAACTCATCCACGGCGCTGAGCGGGGCGATAACCGCGTGCAGGAGATAAGCTACATATCGCGGGCGCTGAAGGAGCTGGCGCGCGAGCTCGACGTGCCCGTGATCGCCGTCTCCCAGCTCTCGCGCGCCCCTGAGATGCGCTCTCCCCACATCCCCATGCTGAGCGACCTGCGGGAGAGCGGCAGCATCGAGCAGGACGCGGACGTAGTCATCTTCATCTACCGCGAGGAGGTGTACGTCCGCAAAGAGGACTGGGAGATGACCCATCCCGACGGCTCTCCCTATCCCGCCGGTGACGCCCAGATAATCGTCGCCAAGCACCGGAACGGCCCCACCGGCACGGTCCATCTCCGTTTCCGGCAAAAGATCGCCCGCTTCGAAGACCTGCTCCTCCGCGACGAGGGCGAGGAGCAGCAGTACGCCCGTATTGGCCTGGATGGATAGCAGCGGCCAGGAGAGGCCCGCAGGGATGCGACGTATCGACGAGGTGATGAGAAGGGCCGGCCTGACCGGCGGGCTGGCCCCAAGAGCGGCGGAGGGCGAGTGCCCGCCTGCGCCTGATGACGAGGACGGGGAAGCCTGCCCGCGCTGCGGCGGCGCCGGGTTCGTGCGCCGGGCCGTCCCTCTCGATCACCCCGATTTCGGCAAGGCCTTTCCCTGTTCGTGCACGCTGAACGAGCAGGAAGAGGGCCGCCGCAACCGTCTGGAGCGGTACAGCCAGATCGGTCCCCTCAAACGATGCACCTTCGACAACCTCAGCAAGAAGGGACGCACCGCCAATATCCGTGACCAGCAAGTCTTCGAGAAGTGCGTCGACGATGCCCTGAGCTTCGCCAGTAACCCTGCCGGGTGGCTGGTCTTCGCCGGTCCCAGCGGAAGCGGCAAAACTCACCTCGCCGCCGCTATCGCCAACCGCCTGCTCGAAAGCGGCAACGCCGTCCTCTTCGTCATCGTGCCCGACCTGCTCGACCGGCTTCGCGCCGCCTACCATCCCGACAGCGAGTCGGGCTTCGATACCACTTTCGAGCAGGTGCGCAACGCTCCCGTCCTCGTCCTCGACGACCTGGGAGCGCAGAGCGCCACCGAGTGGGCGCGCGAGAAGCTGTTCCAGATAGTGAACCATCGCTTTAACGCCCGCCTTCCCACGGTCGTCACCACCAACGTCCCGCTGCGCCGTCTCGACGAGCGGCTGCACACCCGCCTGAGCGACCCGTCGTTGAGCCGTGTGTATGAGCTCGAGCCGGCGTCGCGCGGGGCCATCCAGAGGCGGCTCGACATGTTCGAGCAGCCGCGGTTCAAGAACATGACCTTCGCAAGCTTCGACACGCAAGGCTTCCACCTTTCGGCGGGGGAACGGCGGCGGCTGGAAGACGCCTACCGCTTCGCGCTGGAGTTTGCGCAAACCCCGGAGGACTGGCTGCTGTTTACGGGGCCGCGCGGCAGCGGCAAGACCCACCTGGCGGCGGCGATAACGCAGTACCGCCGGGAGATGGGGGACGCGCCTTACTTTGTAGGGGTGGCGGAGCTGCTCCATTTTCTGCGCCGTTCCAGAGAGGGAGACGACCGCCACGACGCCTATGAACAAATCGAAGAGATAGAGCAGGCGTCGCTGCTTATCCTCGACGACCTCGATTACCGCCGTCCTCATCCCTGGTGGGAAGAGATTCACCGCATCCTCAGCTACCGCCACAACCGCCGGCTGCCCACCGTCATCACCACCTCGCAGACGCTGGCGAACCTCTCCCTCGATGGGATGGGGGAGCGGCTGGCGGCCCTCCTCGGGGACCCCTCGATCTGCTCGGAGGTCTGCCTGCCCGGCCCGACTCAGCCGCGGGCAAGGACGGGCGAAGAGGCATCGGATGGGAGCGGGCGCGCGGGAGGGCGGAGACGAAACGTCCGGTTGGTGAGAGACGGAGGCGGCGAGTAGCCTGCGAGCAGCCTCTCGGGTGGGTCGGGCGCTTGCCTGCTGGCAGGCGGGTCTCTGCCCGGGGCTAGCCGCCGATACTCCCCCCGCGTTTGCGCCGATTGTGCCGCGCTCTTTAGGGCGCGGCAGAGAAAGAGGCCATCGCATCATTCTTCCCAAGCACCGGGGCCGATGACCTCTGGCGCTGAACGTGCCCACTTCGCTGCCATCCTAAGTCCTCTTGCTTCTTGACGCGATACACGTTTCCGTGTAAGATGGCGCCGTGGCGAAGAAGAGGAGCGGCCGGCCCGAGTGGCGCGCCCCCGATATCCGGGCGCTGCGGCGCCACCTGCGCATGACGCAGGAGCAGCTCGCGGAGGAGATGGGGACCCGCCAGCAGACCATCAGCGAGTGGGAGCGGGAGCTATACCGGCCGCGGGGGGCGTCGGCAAAGCTGCTGAGCCTCATCGCTGAAAGAGCGGGATTCACCTATCAGGCCGAGGGGACCGAGCGGCCGGAGCAGGCAGGGGAACAGCAGCGGCCGCCCACGGCGAGGCGGAAGCGTGACCGCCAGGGGTAGAGGGCGGGGTGCCCTACCGCCGCGGGGCGCAAAATGACGAGAGGGCTGTCGTCGCTTGCCGTGGAGCCGGTTGTGCTTCCCCGTCCGAAGGCGGTTTTCCCTCCCTTTCCTCTTCGCGAAGAAGACCTCGCGCACCTGTGGGAAGGACAGCGCTTCCCGCGCGAGGCGCTGAGAACGGCCGGCGGGCGCCTGCTGCGGGTCATATACAGGGGGAGACGCAGCGCCGGGCCCGGCCCCGACTTCACGGACGCAGTCCTTGCCGACGAGGCGGGGAACCTCCTCAAGGGGGACATCGAGCTGCACGTGCTGGCGAGCTCTTTTCACGCCCACGGCCACGACCGCGATCCGCGCTATGACCGGCTGGCCCTGCACATCGTCTTCCAGGACGACGTAGGCGGAGAGACGGTCCTAAACTCGGGGCGGCGCGTCGAAGTGCTGGCGCTGGCGCCGTGGGTAGCGCGCCGCCGCGAAGAGCTGAACTTCTGGCTGGCGCAGCCGGCGCTGTGGGAGGAGCCGTGCAAGGGAGCGGTGGCGAGAATGGGCTGGCCCGCCGTCAAAGAGAGGGTCCTCCGTCTGGGGGAGATGCGCTTCCGTCAGAAGGAGGGGCAATTCGCCGCCGCCTTGAAGCAGGAAGACGGGCAGCAGGTCATGTACAAGGCCGTGCTCAGGACGCTCGGCTACAGGGAGAACGCGGACGCTTTCTCCGCGCTCGCCCGGCGTTTGCCGTATCGGAAAGTCCGCCCGGCCGTCTCGTCGAAGTCTGCGGCAACAGTCGAGGCCCTGCTCCTTGAGGCGGCCGGCCTGACGGCTGGCCAAAGGGCTTCTCCGCTTGGGGGACGGACGCCTCGCGACGCGGCCGGGGAGGGCGCGGACCCGCCGGATGAGCTCCCCGTCATTCGCGGCCTGCGCCCCGCAAATCATCCCCGGCGGCGTCTCGCGGGCGCGGCGCGGCTCCTCGTCCGCAAGGGGCCTGACCTATTGGTGAGCCTGGACGGGCTGCGGGAAGCGGTGGACGGAAAGCCGCTGGCGGAACTCGTGGGGTCGTGGGAAGTGGCGGCGGACGGCGCGCAGCGAACGGGCGCTACCGCGCCTGCTCTCATCGGCAGGGGGCGCGCCCTCGAGCTACTGGTGAACGCCGTCCTTCCCTTTGCAGCGGCTTGGGGAAGGACAAAAGACCAAGCGTCGCTGAGTTTGGCGGCTGCATGCGTGTTCGGGCGGTTGCCCCGTTCCGGCTCGTACGGCCCCGTCCGTTTCCTGGAGTCGGCTTTGCGGCCCCCGGCGGGACCGCGGGAGAGCGTCGGGGCGTGTTTTCAGCAGGGGCTACTGTATCTGTACCACCGTTATTGCACGCAGGCCGGCTGCGATTCCTGTCCTCTCCGATGAGAAAGCGGGGCGGTCCCGCTCGCCCCGCTGACATGCCGTTCGTTCTCTCGTCTAGGCCGCTTTCCCATTCCCAGCATCTGCTTGATCTTCTCGATCGTCGTGCCCGTCTCCTCTTTCACGTTGTTCATCAGCGTTTCGCTGATCGTCTCATCGGGGTCGGCCGTGCCCGCGCGCACAGAGAAGTGCAGTTCCTCCGTCGTGACGCAGGATGGCAACCGCTTATACGCCGGTCGCAGTCTGTATCGTTTTGATAAACGATTTCCGGCGCCCGCAGTCGTTGGGCCGCTAGGGGGCAGGGAGAGGAGTCGAGGAAGGGGTGAGGCCGAGCCCGGCCATGACGTCAAGATCGAGGCCCGCCGTTTCTCCCCTTTGCAGACGGTAGTAGCCGCCGGCCGCTACCATTGCCGCGTTGTCGGTGCAGAGGAACAGGGGCGGCATGCGCACCGGCACCGGCGACGCGTCGGTGAGGGCATTGCGGAGGGCCTTGTTAGCGGCGACGCCTCCCGCGAGGATTATCTCCCTGGCCCGCTCCTCGCGCGCCGCCCGTACTGTCTTCGTGACCAGCACGTCGACCACCGCCTCCTGAAACGCCGCGGCCACCTCGCCGACAGGCAGGGCGCGCCCTTCGCGTTCCTTCGACAGGCGGAGGACCGCCGTCTTGAGGCCGCTGAAACTGAAGTCGTGAGTGCCGGGGAGCCACGCCCTCGGCAGGCGGACCGCTGGTCGCGCGCCGGCCGCCGCCTTCTCGATCGCCGGGCCGCCCGGGAAGCCGAGGCCCAGAAGCCGCGCCACCTTGTCGAACGCCTCACCCGCGGCGTCGTCACGGGTGCGGCCGAGCTCGCGATAGAGTCCGTGGCCCTTCATCAGCACCAGCTCCGTGTGGCCGCCGGAGACGACGAGGGCGAGCAGGGGGAACTGCGGTTCGTAGGCGTCCGTTCCTTCCGTTCTGAGCCAGTTGGCGTAGATGTGGGCCTCTAGGTGGCTGACCGCAACGAGGGGCAACCGGTAAGCGAAGACTATAGCCTTGGCGACGTTCACGCCCACCAGCAGGGCGCCTGAGAGCCCGGGACCCATCGTCGTCGCCACCGCTCCGATGTCGCTCAGGCGGCAGCCGGCCTCGTTTAGCGCGGTATCGATAACGGGAAGGATGCTCTCGAGGTGCTTTCGCGATGCCACCTCCGGCACCACGCCGCCGTAGCGCGCGTGGAGGTCGACCTGCGAGGCGACGACATTTGAGAGAATCGTCCGGCCGTCCTCGACCACGGCGGCGGCGGTCTCATCGCAGGAGGTCTCGATGCCCAGTACCTTCATCAGCCCACCCCGGTGTCCGGGCCGGCGCCCGGAGTCTCTTCCTGCAAAGCGGGAAGGACGCTCTCGTATACCGCGTTCCCGTCCAGGACGTAGAGCCGGCCGCCGACCTCGTCGACGGCGACCGCCCGTGGTTCCCCCAGGTGGCTGCCCGTGAACTGGCGCTCGAAACGGCCGTCGAGAGCGAGCAGGACGATGCGCCTGTTCCCGCTGTCGACAACGAGCAGCCCCTGTCCGGTGGCGACGAGCGAAGACGGCGATTTCAATTGCGCGGCCGGACTGGCGATAACGAAGGGCTTCTCCGCCCCATCCGAGAAGCGCCTGATCGTCCCGTCCCGCATCAACAGGTAAACGTCGCCGTCGCTTACGGCGATGTCGATAGCATTCTCCGTCTGCTCCCCGGCAGCGGCCAGCGTGGGCTCGCTGGCGAAGCCGCCTTCCGTTGACAGGTAGCGCCAGACCCGGCCGGCGTCGGTGTCGAGCACGTACAGCGCGCCGCCGTCGCACGCCAGCCCCTTAATCGTCCCCAGGCTCTCCGGGTCGCGCAGTTGCATCGGTTGCGGGGCCCTGGCGGCGGGGAACGAGAAGAGATGACGCTCGCTGTCGAGCACCAGGAGCTGCCCGCCGTCGGCGTCGGGGCACCACGTCATGAAGGCGGGCCGCGCCGCTTTCAGGACCCCGACGAAATCGCCTTCCGTCAGGATGACCTCGGCCTCCGCTGTCTCGCCCGAAAGCGGCAGCTTCAGCGCTCGCCCGTTCTTTGCGTCGAGCGCGTAAAGGGCGTCGCCGCCGGCAGCGAGTGCCTTCACGTCGGCGCCGGTCTCGCCGAGGTCCGCGAGGAGCCTTGCGTCGTTGATCTCGTAGACCGAATCGATCTCCGCCAGCGCTTCCGCAACGTCGAGCCGAAGGTCCTGCAGCTCCGCGCTCTCGGAATCGCCGCCTTCAGCGCCCGCCAGTATCGCCTCCGCCTCTTCCAGCAGCGCCCGCTTCTCGTCAAGGCTTGTGGCGGCGAGGGCGGCGGCATATGACTCCAGCGCCCGCATGAGGGGGGAGCCATCGCTTTCTCCGCCCGGGTCGCTGGGCGCCAGGCACCAGGCGGCTGCTACGGCGATAAGCGCCAACGCCAGCACGCCCGCCAGCCACTTCCCGACAGGGACGCGGCGCGGCCTCGCGAGAGAGCCGTAATCGACGGCGGGAACGGGGGCACGCGCGGGCGCCGCGGAGCCGGAGGATGCGCCGCCTTCTTGAAAGAAAGCCGTGGGTTCCCCGGGCGTCTGTTCTTCCTCCTCCGCTCCCTGCGTGTCTTCGCCAGGGGGAGGGAAAGCCCCGGCGGAGTATCCTCTGTCCGGCTCCTCCTCCCGCGTCTCTTCCGGTCCGGGCTGCGTCCGATCCATTAACGCCGCGGGCTCGGTCTCCGGCTCCTCGAAGCAGACAAGCAGGAATGCGGAGAAGTCCTCCTGATCGCGTGTGAGCAGATAGAGCTCGGAGAGGATCTGCTCGCCGCCGCCCGCGAACAGCTCTTCGATCGCTCCGTCGTCGGCGATATCGGACAGCGTGGGAGAGGCGAACAGCAGCAGGTCACCCGGGGCGAGCTCGAAACGCGTCAGGTGGGGACGCAGCGTATCGCCGAGGCCAACGACGGCGCTCGCTTCCGGGTCCTCCGGCGTGAGGCGGCGAAAGCCGTCGCCGCTCTTGTGGAAAGCGAGGCTCGGCCCGGCCTGCGCCAGATAGGCGAGGTTCTCGCGCAGCACCAGGCATGTAATACCCGCTCCTACCTGGTGCTCGCGCAGGCTCTTGCGGTTCCAGTCGCGAAGGTTGTCGTGGGCGGCGCCTATCGCCTTCAGGAGGTCGCCCGTAAGGGAGAGGCTCTGCCGTTCGAACAGCCGGCCGATAACGGCGACGATCTGGCCGCAGAACTCCTCGCTGGCGGGCAGGGCGGGGTGAACGAGGACGTAGAGGTCGACCTGCTCATCGCCGGGGCGGACGCGGGTGAACGCGCCCTGGAAGGGGCCCATCTCCTGCGCCTGCCCCCGGCTGATCCCGAAATGCCCGACCCACGTTCTGACCGCCATCCCGCGCTGATTATAGCCTTTCTTTGCCCGCCGGACACGTCGATGTTATGATCTTTCTCGCTGCTAACGCTGCGGAAGAGGTGTGAACGATAGACGAATCGGCGCTGCGCGATTTCCTGAAGGCGGTGGCCGAGGGCGCCATCGGCGTCGACGAGGGCGTCGAAAAGCTGCGCTTCCTTCCCTACGAGGACATCGGCTTCGCCAAGATCGACCACCACCGCGCCCTCCGCGATGACCTGGCGGAGGTCGTGCTTGGACAGGGGAAGACGCCGGAACAGATAGCCGGCGTGGCCGAGAAGCTCGTCGCGCGGTCCGGCAAGCTCCTCGTGACGCGCATCGACGCGGCCGCCTTCAAGGTGCTGAGAGAGCGGGTGCCCGAAGCGGTCTACCACGAGGTCGCGCGGGCCGCCACCGTCGACCGGCATCCGCGGCCGAAGACGGCGGGCGTTATGGTCCTGTGCGCGGGGACGGCGGACCTGCCCGTGGCTGAGGAAGCGGCGGTGACGGCAGACCTCATGGGCCATGCCGTCGAGCGGGTCTACGACGTCGGAGTGGCCGGTATCCACCGCCTGTTCGACCATGTGGAGCGCCTGAGGGACGCCAACGCGCTGGTGGTCGTCGCCGGAATGGAAGGCGCGCTGCCCGGAGTTGTGGCCGGGCTGGTGTCCGCGCCGGTCATCGCCGTCCCCACCTCGACCGGCTACGGCGCGAGTTTTCGAGGGGTCGCCCCCTTGCTCACGATGCTCAATAGCTGCGCGCCCGGCGTCGTCGTCGTCAACATCGACAACGGCTTCGGCGCCGGCTACGCGGCCGCCGTCATCAACCGCCTGGCCTGTTCGCAGCCCGGCGCCTGACTCCGGGTATCCCCCGGCTGGAGCGTTCTGTGCCGACAGTCGCCTATCTCGACTGCTTCGCCGGCGTCAGCGGCGATATGCTGCTGGGCGCGCTGATTGACGCCGGCCTTCCGCTGCCCGCGCTGCGGGAAGAGCTCGCGAAGCTGGGGATCGAAGGGTATGCGCTGGAGGCGGTGAAGGTGCGACGCGCGGGACTGGCGGCGACCCTTCTTCAGGTGCACATCGAAGAGGGCGCCCCCCATCGCTCGGCGACCGAAATGATAGCAGTGGTGCGACGGAGCGGCCTGCCCGATGGCGACAGGGAGAAGGCGGTCGCTGTCCTGGAGCGGCTGGCAGAAGTGGAAAGCGCGGTGCACGGCGCATCTCCCGAGTCCATCGAGCTGCACGAGTTGGGCTCGCCGGACACCCTCGTCGATATCGTCGGGACTGTGGTGGGCCTGCGCCTGCTGAAAGTCGAGGAGCTCTTCGCGTCTCCCCTTCCCCCGGGCAGCGGTTTCGTGAAGACCGCGCACGGCACCCTTCCCGTCCCTGCCCCCGCCACTCTCGCGATCATGACGCGCGCGGGCGCTCCCCTCGCGAGCGCGGAATGGCAGGGAGAAGTGACGACGCCCACGGGGGCCGCCATCATCACGACGCTGGCGAAGTTTGAGAGGCCCTTAATGAGACTGACCGGCCTGGGCTACGGCGCCGGCAGCCGCGACCCGGAAGACCATCCGAACGTGCTTCGCCTCTGGCTGGGCGAACGGGCGGGCGCAAGGGGGGCGATGCTTCTGCTGGAGACGAATGTCGATGACATGACAGGCGAGGTTCTCGGCTACGTGCAGGAGCGCCTCTTCGCCGCCGGCGCCGCCGATGTCTGGTTCACCCCCATCCAGATGAAAAAGAACCGTCCCGCCGTCAAGCTCTCCGTCCTCTGCCCGAGCGAGAGGGAGAGCGAGATCGTTGCGCTCCTTCTGGAGGAGACGTCGACGCTGGGGGTGAGGACGGTGGACGTTCGTCGCCACGAGGCGCAGCGTGAGACGTTCCAGTTCGCGTCCAGCCTGGGGCAGGCGATCGTGAAAGTGAAGCGCCTGGGCGGCCGGGTAGCGCAGGCGGCGCCGGAATACGAGGCCTGCCGGCGCCTTGCGCAGGAAACGGGTCTTCCGCTGATCGAGGTATACCGGATCGTGCAGGCGGAGGCGCTGGCGGAAATAGAAAAGAGAAGACGCCCATCACAGGCGCCCTCTTCGGACAAATGATGCTCTTGCCTGCTGCTACTGAGTGCCAGTCGCTATCACCAGGCTCGTGACTTCGTCGTCCTCGCTGACCATTACCCAGGCAGCGGTCTTGCCGCCGTCCTTGGTCCAGACGCCGACTCCCGCCTCGCCCGTGTCTTCGTCGCCGCCGCTGAACGTCCACTCCTCCTTCCAGTCGCCCATCTTGTCTTTGTACCATTCGAAGACGTCGCTTGGCGGGTCATCGACCTCGTACATGGCGAACGTGACCTTCCCGTAGTCCTCGGGGTCCGTGGGGGCGCCGACCATGGGGATCGGCATCTCGGAACCGGACCACTCGCCGGAAGAAACGCGCTTCGCCCCCGGGTATATGGGCACGCCCGCCAGCGGCTCTCCTTCACCGTCCTCCTTATCGCCATCTTCAGCCTTCGTTGGCTTCGCCTCCGGCGTCTCTTCCTCTGCGTCGGCGGCTTCTCGCGTCTCCGCGGCCACGGGCTCCTCTTCATCTCCGTCACCGCCGCCGCAGGAGACGGCCAACGCGCCCGCGAACAGCGCCAAGATTATGAGGACGAACGCCAGTCCTCTCTTCACGCTACACCTCCTTGCATGCCTTCCTGTAGAAGTCGCCTGGATTATCGTTTATGCGCCGTGCTCCGGTCAATCGGGGTTATCCCTTAGCGCCGGAACGGCCTTCACGGTCACGAGAAGCCCAGTTTCCGTTCTTTCAGACTGACGTAACGCCCGTGCCCGACAACAAGATGATCGAGGACTTCAATGTTGAGGAGCCGGCCAGCCTCGATGGCGGAGCGCGTGAGGGAAATGTCGTCGTTGGAGGGGGTAGGATCGCCGGAGGGATGATTGTGCACGATGACGATGGCGGGGCAGTTTCGCCTTATCGCTTCCCGAAATAGCTCGCCGATCCGCACCTGCGAGCTGTTGACGCTGCCCTTGTAGACCTCCGGCACACCCATCACCTCGTTGCGCGCGTTCAGCAGCACAACCCGCAGGTGCTCCTGCTCCAGCAGCCCCATCTCTGTGAGCAGCAGGTTCGCCACGTCGGCGGGGGAACGCACGGACGCCCTCGCCTCCGGCTGCATGGACGACAGGCGCCTCCCCAGCTCGAGGGCCGCCTTGAGCTGGGCCGCCTTCGCCTCGCCTAGTCCTTTTTCATTGCACAGCTCGGCGAAGCCCGCCTTCGCCAGTCCCGCCAGTCCCTGGCGCTGCGAGAGCAGCCTCGCCGCCAGCGCCAGGACGCCTTCGCGGCTCGTTCCCGTGCGCAGGATGATGGCGAGAAGCTCGGCGGTGGACAGCGCCTGCGGGCCATAGTCGCGCAGGCGCTCGCGCGGACGCTCCGACTTCGGCATGTCGCGTATGAGTGCGTGGTACTCAACGACATTCGCGTCCATGGTGTCGCCTCTCACTCCTCACGGACGTGCCGGCTCTTCTTCCCTGTTTTCCGGACCGAAACGACGGCGTTTGTGTGAGGGTAATGCGTCACGGCAACGAGATCGCCTTCCTCGAGCTGTTGGTGCTCGAGCGGGTCGATCTTGAAGACCTTTCGGTTGACATAAATGTAATGACTGCGGAGGACAAACATGTCGGTGCCCCGCCACTTGCGCGATATCTCCCCCTCCGTCACCTGCGGCTTTGCGACGAGGTCGCGCAGCGCCTGCACGCTCTGGTAGCCGGAGAGCAGCGTCACCAGGCCAAGGATGACCAGCAGCGGGATGGCCCCGTTCCCTTCTGAGATGAAGGCGGCGATCCAGGCCGCCGCGAAAGCGAGGAAGAACGGTGTGAATATGATGGCGTCGCGGATTACGGAGCCTCTGGCGGAAGGGGTCTCCCCGTTCAAGCGTCGGCCGCCTTATCTTGGTATCAGCAGCGTCTGGCCGGGTTGGAGCACCGGGTCCGCAGGGTCGAGGCCGTTGAGTTCAGCGACCCGGGTCGCGAAGGCGGCCAGGTCCTCGCCGGGGGGGAGATTGCGCTCGGCGATGTCGAAGAGGGTGTCGCCTTCGCCGACGATGTACTCAATGGGGCCGCCGGGTGTTGGCGTGGCCGTGGGCGGGGGGACAGTCGGCGTCACCGTGGTCAGCGCCGAAGTTGCCTCAGGAGTCGGAGACATTCGGGCAGCCGTCGGCGCCACGATCTCGGGAAGCGACTCCCTCGGCTCCTCAGCGGGCTTGAGCAGTAGCCACATCGCGACGGCGGTGCCGACCAGCAGTGTGAGCAGTGAGCCCCGATAGAGGAGGTACGACGGCAGGGCGCTGACGGGCTTCAAGCATTCGGCGCACAGCTCGTCGCCGTGCTCATCGCAGTACAGCCTGCCGCACCGCCGGCACTCCGCGACCGCATCCTCTTGACAGGCGTAGCACTTCATGCGGAGTGCAATATAGCAGCTTTTCGCCTGTCTGACCAGACATCAGGGCCCGATTCAGCGGAGGACTTCTAGGTAAGCTCTACCGTTGCCCCCGCCTCGCGCAACTTGGTCGCGGCGACTTCGGCCTCTTCCTTCGGCACGCCCTCTTTGACGTTGGTGGGAGCGCTCTCCACCAGGTCCTTCGCCTCCTTGAGCCCGAGGGTCGTGACTTCGCGGACGGCCTTGATGACGTTGATCTTGTTCGGCCCCATGTCCTTGAGGACGACCGTCCACTCGGTCTTCTCTTCCTCCTCGGCGGCGGGAGCAGCCTCAGCGGCGGCCGCGGGAGCGGCGGCGGCAGCGACCGGCGCGGCAGCGACGGCGACCGGCGCGGCGCTCACCCCGAACTCCTCCTCGATCCGCTTGTTGAGGTCGCGTATCTCCAGGATCGTCATCTCCTTGATGAGATCGAACGCCTGCTCGACGCGGTTTTTGTCGGCCTTCTTCTCCGCCATGTTGTTCCTCCTTAAGGAAGTCGTGGTCTCAGTCTTGTTATGCCCGCTCGAGTTGCTCGGCCCGCGCCCTGAGCAGGCCTCCCAACTGAGTGAGGGTCGAATTGAGCAGCGGCGCGGTAGGATGATGCGTCGCCGAGCCCAGCAGGCCGGACAGGCGGGATACACCCGCCTGCAACCCGCCCATCAGGCGCGCCACGAGCACGGGGCGAGGGGGCAGCATCGCCAGGTCGTTCAGGTCGCGCGCGGAGAGGATGCGTCCGCCGGCGAAGGCGCGTCGCGGCACGAAGGCGTTCTTCGCCGCCTGGACGTACTCTCTTATCGCTTTCGCCGTCTCCACCTCGTCGCCGGCCGCGAAAACGATTGCCGTGGGCCCCTCCGCCAACTCCGCCACCTCCGGCTTCTGCGCGGACTCGGCGGCCAGCTTCAGGAGGGTGTTCTTGACCACGCGTACCTGCATGCCCTTCGCTTTGAGCTGGCGCCGGAGCTGTCCCATCTCGGTGACGCGCAGCCCCTGGTACTCTGCCCCGATCAGGACGTTGCTGCGGGAGATCTCTTCGCTCAGTTCCCGGACGATCTGGCGCTTCTTATCAGTCGGCATCTCCGCATCCCTCTGTCATACAAAAAGGCCCTTGCCGTCACAGACAAAGGCCCCAGCGCCTCACCAGCGCCCTTCGGTTCCTCTTCGCCTCGGCGGGCTGCTTTAACCCGGAACGGGACCCGCTGTCTGTGGCGACCGTGTTGATATTGTAACCGCGTGTTAACCTGTGCTCAAGCTGAGCGTCGACCCCAACTCAAGCTTGATCCCCGGCCCCATGGTGGTGGCCAGGGTCATGCTCTTGATGAACTGCCCCTTAGCGCCGCTGGGGCGCGACTTGACAATCGCCTCCACCATGGCCGCCAGGTTGTCCCGCAGCTTGTCGTTGTCAAAGCTGACCTTTCCGATGGGCACGTGAACGAGGGCGCTGCGATCAAGCCGGAACTCCACTCGCCCCTGGCGGGCGTCGCGGACGGCCTTCGCCAGGTCCGGGCCATCGAGCACGGTGCCCGAACGGGGGTTGGGCATGAGCCCGCGGGGACCGAGGATCCGTCCCAGCCGGCCCACCTTGCCCATAAGCTCGCGCTGCGCAAGCGCCACGTCGAAGTCCGTCCAGCCTCCCTCGACCTTCTTGATGAGGTCGTCGCCGCCGACGTAATCGGCGCCCGCCTCTTCGGCCGCTTTCGCCGGCTCCCCTTCCGCGAACACCGCTACCCGCACTGTCCTGCCCAGGCCGTGGGGCAGCAGCACCGAGCCGCGGAGCTGCTGGTCGGCGTGGCGCGGGTCAAGGCCGGTGCGCACGTGAAGCTCGACCGTCTCGTCGAAGTTGGCGTACGCGGCCTTCTTCGCCAGGTCGATCGCCTCGTCCGGCGGGTACGGCCGCTGCCGGTCGACGAGCGACGCCGCTTGCTCGTATTTCTTGCCTGCCTTGACCATTATTCCTCGTCCCTGCCGATCTCAATCCCCATGCTACGCGCCGTCCCCTCGATCATCTTTACCGCCGCGTCGAGGTCGATCGCGTTAAGGTCGCGCATCTTGAGCTGGGCGATCTCCTGCACCTTCGAGCGGGGGATGGCGCCCACCTTCTCGCGCTTCTGGGAAGCGCTGCCCTTTTCTATGCCCAGGGCCCGCTTCAGCAGGTCGGAGACGGGCGGCGTCTTCAGGACGTAAGTAAAGGAGCGGTCCTCGAACACCGTTATCTCGACAGGAACGATGGTGCCCGCCTGGGAGGACGTCTTCTCGTTGTAGTCTTTGCAGAACGCCATGATGTTGACGCCGTGCTGCCCCAGCGCCGGCCCGACAGGGGGCGCCGGGTTGGCCTTTCCCGCCTCGATCTGGAGCTTGATGACCGCCCTTATCTTCTTCGCCACGCTAGAGCCTTTCCACCTGCAGGAAGTCGAGTTCGACCGGCGTCTCCCGCCCGAAGAACGAGACGAGGACTCTCACCCTGCCCTTCTCCAGGTTGATCTCGTCCACCTGGCCCGCGAAGTCCTGGAACGGCCCATCGATGATGCGCACACTCTGGCCGACAGTGAAGCCGACCTTCACGCGCGGCTCCTCAGCCCGCATCTGGCGCAGGATCTTCTTCACCTCGTCGACGTCAAGAGGCGTCGGCCGGCTGCCCGACCCGACAAATCCGGTCACTCCCGGCGTGTTGCGCACGACGAACCAGGCGCGGCTGGACTTCGGGTCGTCCTCCCGCAGCTCGATCATCTGCACCAGCACGTAGCCCGGAAACACCTTCTTCTCCACCGTCCGCCGCTGTCCGTCGCGGATCTCGATCTCTTCCTCCGTCGGCACCACAACGTGGAAGATGAGGTCGCGCGCGTCCATCGACTCGATGCGGTGTTCGAGGTTGGTCTTTACCTTGTTCTCGTAGCCGGAGTAGGTGTGAATGACGTACCAGGCCCTGTCTTCGATGGAAACGTCGGCCAGCTCCTCCGACAGAGGGGCTTCCTCTTGTTTCTCCTCGGCCTGCTCCTCGACGACGGGAGTGCTCTTCTTCTTCTTTGCCACCTTCCCCCAACCCCTAACGTAATAGTGTGTTGGAAATGACCCAGTTAAATAGCATGTCGATGCCACCGAGGAAGAAGCCGATCGCCACGGCCACTACGACGACAACAATCGTGAGATTGACGGTCTCCTGCCGCGTTGGCCACGTCACCTTGCGCAGCTCGCTGATGATCTCCTCGACCCATCGCGGCACGAAGCGGCGCCAGCCCTTTTTCTTCGCTGCCGGCGGCCCCCCACGGACCGGCTTCGGCGCTTTCAACGGGGCCGGCCGCTTCGACGATTTCGTCGTCATCGGGTGCCGTCTCAAGGCGCGGCTCATGTCAGGGTCCTTTCACCGAGGAACGGACGCCGTTCAGCGTACCTCGCGGTGCAGGCGATGTACGCGGCAGCGCGGACAGTACTTGCGCAGCTCGATCCGGTCAGGGTCGTTCCTGCGGTTCTTGGTAGTCGTATAGTTCCTCTCGCGGCACTCGGTGCACGCGAGGTTGATGATTATTCTCTCTTCCTTCTTTGCCATTCCTTGCCCTTCCCGGCCGGGTCAGGCCACAGCGCCTCTATTCGAGGACCTTCGTCAGGACGCCTGCGCCCACAGTGCGGCCGCCCTCGCGGATCGCGAAGCGCACGCCTTCCTCCAGCGCTACCTCCTCGATGAGCTTGACCTTCATGTTCACGTTGTCGCCGGGCATGACCATCTCGACACCCTCCGGCAGCTCTACGGAGCCGGTAACGTCGGTGGTGCGGATGTAGAACTGCGGCCGGTAGCCGGCGAAGAAGGGGGTGTGCCGTCCGCCCTCTTCCTTCGACAGCACGTACACGCGGCCCTCGAAGTGGGAGTGCGGCTTTATGCTGCCCGGCGCGGCGATTACCTGGCCCCTGGCCACCTCATCGCGCTCGATGCCACGCAGAAGCAGGCCGACGTTGTCGCCCGGCTCCCCGAAGTCCAGCGTCTTGCGGAACATCTCCACGCCCGTGACTACCGTCTTGCGCGTCTCCCCCAGGCCGACGATTTCGACCTCCTCGCCGACCTTGACCACGCCGCGCTCGATCCGGCCCGTAACGACGGTGCCGCGCCCCTTGATGCCGAAGACGTCCTCGACGGGCATGAGGAACGGCTGATCGCGGGGCCTCTCCGGCTGCGGGATGTGCTCATCTATGGCGTCGAGCAACTGGAATATGCTCTGGAACTCCGGTGCGTTCGGGTCCTTGCTCTCCGACTCCATCGCCTGGAGAGCGGAGCCGCGAATGATCGGCAGGTCGTCTCCGGGGTAGCCGTAGCTTGTCAGGAGCTCGCGTAGCTCCAGCTCGACGAGGTCGAGGAGCTCGGGGTCGTCCATCTGGTCGATCTTATTGAGGTAGACGACCATCGCCGGCACCTCCACCTGGCGGGCCAGCAGGACGTGCTCGCGCGTCTGCGGCATCGGCCCCTCGGGGGCGGCGACGACGAGGATCGCGCCGTCCATCTGGGCAGCGCCGGTGATCATGTTCTTGATATAGTCAGCATGGCCGGGGCAGTCGATGTGGGCGTAGTGGCGTTTCTCCGTCTCGTACTCCACATGCTGCACCTGGATAGTGATGCCACGGGCGCGTTCTTCGGGGGCATTGTCGATGCTCCAGAAGTCACGGTACTCCGCCAGCCCCTTCAGCGATAAAGCCTTCGTGATGGCTGAAAGGAGAGTCGTTTTCCCATGGTCGACGTGACCGATGGTGCCGACATTTACGTGGGGCTTGGTGCGCTCGAACTTCTTCTTGGCCATGTTGCTTTTATCCCTCCTAAGCTTGGAGCCCACACCCGGACTCGAACCGGGGACCCCGTTCTTACCAAGAACGTGCTCTACCTGCTGAGCTATGTGGGCGCCTTAACTGAATAGCAGCGGCGGCAGCTGTCCCGCGCCGCTCTCCAATTATGACAGCGCGCGCCCTTTCGGGCCATCACGCCTGCTGTTCTCGTCATAGGGTGTGTCCTGGAGGCGCTTGCGTCAAGCCCGGAGCCGTTTCTCCGCTGCTTGCGTCTCGCCTCCTTGGGCTCCCTCAAGCTCAGAGTTGGTGGAGGGGGCAGGATTCGAACCTGCGTAGCCGTTAGGCTGCGGTTTTACAGACCGCCGGTTTTAGCCACTCACCCACCCCTCCGGGTAAGGCAGAGCTTGGAGCCCGAGGGGGGATTCGAACCCGCCAACCTACCGATTACAAGTCGGTTGCGCTACCATTGCGCCACTCGGGCGGCCTACTCAGGCGTAACAAAATTAGGCCCCCGATCAACGGGGCTCATATCATGCATTAGTATAGACTCTGCAAGATGCAAAGTCAATGCAAAGCGCGTCTACGGTGCTGCGCGGGCCCATCACTTCTTGCGCCGCCAGACCGTCCCCTCGCGCGTGTCCTCGAGCGCGATCCCCAGGTCACTCAGGCGGCTGCGGATCTTGTCCGCCAGCGCCCACTGTTGCGCTTCCCGCAGGTCGTTGCGCACTTCGATGAGCAGCTCGATGAACGGGGCCGCCGCAATCGCGCCCTCTTCTTCCTCGAGTCGCAGCCCCAGCACTCCCGCCAGCTCGAGAAGCGTCGCCTGCGCCTGCGCGACCGGCCGCCCTTCGTCGCGGGCGCGGTTTATCTCACGCGCCAGGGCGAACAGAGCGGCCAGCGCCTGAGCGGTGTTGAGGTCGTCGTCCATCGCCTCGATGAAGCGCTGCCGGTAAGGCGCTGCGTCAATGTCGTCTCCCGCGCCATCCGGCGACGGCGTCCGTGCGGCGATGCGCAGCCGCTCTACCCCTTTGCGCGCCGCATTCAGCGCCTCGTCCGCGTACGTGAGAGGATTACGGTAGTGTGAGGTGAGGATAAACAGACGCAGTGTGTCGCTGCCGTGCTCGGCAACGGCGTCGGCGATGGGCACGAGGTTGCCCAGAGAGCGCGTCATCTTCTCCTCGCTCTCGCTGAGACGCACGAGGCCGTTGTGCACCCAGAAGCGCACGAAGGGCTTCTTCCCCGCGTAGCTCTCCGATTGCGCCTTCTCGTTCTCGTGATGAGGGAAGATCAGGTCTTGCCCGCCGCCGTGTATGTCCAGCGTCTCCCCCAGGTACTTGCGCGACATCACCGAGCACTCGATGTGCCAGCCGGGGCGTCCTGGCCCCCAGGGGCTGTCCCAAGCCGGCTCTCCCGCCTTCGATGCCTTCCAGAGCGCGAAGTCCATCGGGTGCTCCTTGCGCTCGTCCACCTCGATGCGGGCGCCCGCCTGCAAGTCTTCCAGCGACCTGCCGGAAAGCTCGCCGTAGTCCTCATCGCGCGTCACGCGAAAGTAGACGTCGCCGTCGATCTCGTACGCGTATCCCCTAGCGATGAGCCCCTGTATCATCTCGATCATCCCCGGGATCTCTTCCGTCGCCCGCGGGTAGACGTGCGCCCTCTGGACGTTGAGTGCGTCCATGTCGTCGAAGAACTGCTCCGTGTAGCGCTCGGCGAGCTGATCGATGGTCACGCCGAGCGACTCAGCGCGGGCGATTATCTTGTCTTCGATGTCGGTAAAGTTCTGAACGTGACGGACCTTATAGCCCCGGTATTCCAGGTAGCGGCGGAGCACGTCGAAGATGACGTAGCTCATCGCGTGCCCGACGTGACAGGGGGCGTAGAGGTTGGGGCCACAAACGTACATCTTCACCGTGTCGTCGGCGGGCTGGAAATCGTTCTGTTTTCGCGTCAGCGTGTTGTAGAGTCTCATGCTTCCTCTGTCGTTCGCCGCTCGGTGGCTGCTTCGAGGGCGGCCAGTCGCGCCTCGAATTGCTGAATCTTCTTCTCAAGCTCATCGATGCGGTCCCACTCCGGATCGGGGAGACGCACAATCGTATCGTCGCCGGGATCATGGTAGGCGACGACGTGTCCGGGCACGCCCACCACCGTCGCGTTCGGCGGCACGTTCGTGACGACGACGGAGCCCGCGCCTATCCGCGCGTTCTCGCCGATGACCACGGCGCCGATGATCTCCGCCCCAGCTCCGACGACCGTGTTGTTTCCGAGGGTGGGATGGCGCTTCTCTCGCCTCGTGCTCGTGCCGCCAAGGGTCACGCCCTGGTACAGGTGGCAGTTGTCGCCGATCTCCGCCGTCTCGCCGATGACGATTCCCATGCCGTGGTCGATGAACAGTCCCTCGCCGATCTTGGCGCCGGGATGAATTTCAATGCCGGTGAGGAAGCGGCTCAAGTGCGAGATAAGACGCGGCAGCAGCGGGATGCGACGATTGTACAGGGTGTGGGCCAGACGGTGAAGCTGCCGGGCATGGAAGCCGGGGTAGGCCAGCACCACCTCCAGGTTGCTCACCGCCGCCGGGTCCCTTTCGCGGGCCGCCCGAATGTCCCTCATTATGCTCTTGATGACCGACACCTTACGTTGCTCCTTTCAGTGGGAAGCCTGTGCGCGCTGCCGTTTTGGGGCGCCCCGCGGGGCACCCCTGAAGACAGCCGCAGCCGTGGCCGCTCCCGCTCCGAAGGAGATTGCGGGCATTGCCCTCGAAAGGAAACCGATTCATCGTCGTTCGATGAGGGCGATCGCCAGCGCCGCGACGCCTTCGCCGCGGCCGATCGCTCCCATTCCTTCCTGCGTCGTCGCTTTCACGTTCACCTGTGTCTCGTCAACGGCGAGAGCGCCCGCGATGGCGCGTCGCATCTCCGGCATGTGCTCCTGCAGGCGCGGCCGCTCGGCGATGACCGTGGCATCGACGTTCTCGATACGGTATCCCGCGCCGGCGACCAGCTCTCCCACCCTCCGCAGCAGCTCCCTGCTGTCGGCGCCCGCGTACGCGGGGTCGCCGGGAGGGAAGTGCCGGCCGATGTCGCCGAGGGCGGCGGCGCCGAGCAGGGCATCGCAAATAGCGTGCAACAGGGCATCGCCGTCGCTGTGGCCGCTCAGACCGTCCTCGCCCCCGATTTCGACTCCGCCCAGCACTAGGCGGCGCCCCTTTGCGAAGGGATGCACGTCGTAACCTATGCCGGCGCGCATCTCCCTACGCCCGATGCCATCGCAGCAAGACCTGAGTGAGCAGCAGGTCCTCCTGCGTCGTTACTTTCAAGTTCTGGTATGACCCCATGTACACCTTGACGGGCACGCCGATCTGCTCCACAAGCGTCGCGTCATCGTCGGCGCGCAGCTTGCCGGCCTCGCGGTGGGCGCGCAGCAGCACCTCGTAGCGGAAGACCTGCGGCGTCTGGATAAGCCACAGACGCCGCCGGCTGAGACTCTTCTCTACCTGGCCCATGTCGTTGACGAGCTTGACGGCGTCGTTCAGGGGTACGGCGCAGGTGGCCGCGCCAGTCTCGCGCGCCGCCGCCAGCCCCTGTTCGATGAGGCGTCTGGTCACGAGCGGCCGCGCCCCATCGTGCACCACGACCCACTCGCACCGCTCCAGGGCGGCGAGACCGGCCCGGACGGAGTCCTGCCGCTCCTCGCCACCGGTGCATATGGACGCTACCTTGGTGTAACGGCCGCCTTTCACCAGCGAGTGCCCCAGCTTCTCGCGGCCCGACGCCAGCACGAGGACGACGCGGTTGACGGACGGGCAGTGCTGGAAAACGGAGAGAGTGTGGGCTATCAGCGGCCGTCCCGCCAGCGATGCCCACAGCTTGTCGCCTCCGCCCATGCGCCGGCTGCGTCCGGCCGCCAGCACGATTGCCCCGACGCCGACCATTCCGGTCTTCATCTCTGCTTCTTCGTTGGAGGTAACCACCGCTATCCGTTACCTTTTGGCTGGGCAAAGATCATCCGCCCTGCCACTGTTTGTAGCACGCGCGTAACGATGATGTCGATCTCTTCATTCAGGTAGCGCCGCCCGCCTTCCACCACTACCATCGTCCCGTCGTCGAGGAAGCCGACGCCCTGCCCGCTCTCCTTGCCTTCCTGGATGATGCGCGTTGTCATCTCCTCGCCCGGCAGGACAACCGACTTCACGGCGTTGGCGAGCTGGTTGATGTTGAGTATGCGGATACCCTGGAGCTCGGCCACCCGGTTGAGGTTGAAGTCGTTGGTGAGGATGGGGCAGCCGTAAATGGAAGCGAGGCGGACCAGCTTGCTGTCCACGTCCTGCACGTCCTCGAAGTCCTCGTCGGTTATCTCAATCGGCACCGGCGACTCCTTCTGCAAACGGTTCAGGATATCGAGTCCGCGCCGGCCGCGGTTGCGCCGCAGAGCGTCTGGAGAATCGGCGATGTGCCGCAACTCATCGAGGACGAACCGCGGGAGGACAAGGGTGCCGGGGACGAACCCTGCCTCGGAGATGTCGGCGATGCGGCCGTCGATGATCGCGCTTGTATCGACGAGTAGCTTCTGGCTCGAGCCGCTGTTCCCGAATAGAACGCCGGAACTGTATCGAAAGTTGATCGGGCTGCGCCGCCCGATGATCGCCGCAAACTCCTCCTGGCGGCTAAGCAGCAGCCACATGGCGAAGGCCGACAGCAAAAAAGCGGCCGCGAGCGGCGTAATCCAGTCAGCCGGCTCCGGAAGGCGCAAGAAGGCGGGCACAAGCAGCGCGGAGATGATAAGACCGATTATCAGTCCGGCGAGCGCGAGCGTCAGTTGCAGCAGAGAGAAAGACCGGAACCAGGCCTGGACCATTCTCAGCGGCCAGAACAGCAAACGGGGCAGGCTGATGGAGCCGGCCATCCCCAGCAACAGCAAACCCGGAAGCAGCGCTGCCGGGCCGTCTTCTCCACTTGCTGGGCGGGCTCCCCACAAGCCGCCGCTGCTCCAGACGACCGCCTCCATGCAGCGCACGACTAACTGTACCATGATAAGTGCTCCTCCCAAGCCGAATAAGAAAAAAAGCGCACCGAGGTGCACTCCCCAAAGTGAGAACCTCCCTAATTCCCGAAGACAGTTTCATCTGTCGGAATTCGCCCTTTCAAGAAATGATAGCAAGTACTTGAAGGGCTGTAAAGGAGAGTTTTCCCTAGCAATACCCGTGACGAACACTGAGGAGCCGGCCGCGCCGATAGCCCCCGCCTACCCTTAATCAAAGAGCTGTTCGATCAGGTTCAGGCTGGCCACGCCGGTGGCGGCTATGAGCATGTTCTTCGCCGTCTTCCCCACCCATACGGCGAAGAAGAAACGCCATACAGGCATCCTCGTCGCGCCTGCCAGCACTCCCGCCACGTCGAATATCGGGTTGGGAATAGCCGAGAACAGCAGCATCGTTATCGTCCCGTGGGCAGCCATCCAGTTCCGCGCGACCTTATAGAAGGGCCTCTGCTGCACGAAGGCGCCCCCGCCGTAGCCGGCCGCGTAACCCGTGAACTCACCCAGCGCCTCGCCCAGGCCCGCCGCCAGCCCGACGAGTACCGGCGTCGGTATCCCGAGCAACGGGTCGAGCAGGACGCCCCCGCTGAAGATCGCCGCGATGCTCGGCATGGGCAGAATGATGGAAGAGGCGCCCACCAGGCTGATAGCGAAGATGCCCAGGTACCCGTACTTCCGCAGTTCGGCGATGTCAAGGTCGAAGTAAAAGAAAGCAAAGGCGATCGCCGTGACAAGCAGCACGGCGCCGGCGAGGAACACGTATTCGCTTTGCCAGGAGAGCAGCGCCCTTCTCCCGACGGCGGAGCTCGTTTCCAGCGCGTCCTCGGTCTCGGGACGGGTCATGTACTCCCGCTCCCGGCTCTGTTCAGGCTCCTCACGCCTCCTCCTGCTTGAACCATTATAGGGGGGCCTTCGCTAAAGTATAGCGAAATGCGCTCGTCCAGATACATTCCGTACACCATAATGCCACGTGGGGAGAGGAAGAT